>JAUQWR010000636.1 GCA_030835065.1 Candidatus Kapaibacterium sp. | reverse complement strand
CAACTTGAAGGAAGTTTTTAGTGTCTAAGTATTTCTTAGCCATTTCTTGAATTTTATTTCCATCGAGTTTTTCAATATTTTTAACATAGTTATTATAACGAGCAATATCCAAACCATTGAAATCAGAAGTATAGATAGCGTTCAACCAGAAACCGTTTTGTTTTTGGCTCTTTTCGAATTCGCGTTTCATAATTTCTTGAGCTTTCACAAGGTTTTCTTTTTCAGCTGGTTTAGCTTTCATTTCGTCGATAACATCGTTAACAGATTTAATCAATTCTTGAACTCTTTCAGGAGCAGTACCAAATCCAATGCTAACAGAGTATCTTGGGCTAGGATATTTGCTTACGCGTTGGCGAGCACCAATACCATAAACACCACCTTTTTCTTCACGAATTACTTCGCGGAGGCGGATATTGAAGATTTCCATCATTGCATTGAAAGCAATAAGTTCTTCAGGTTTGTAATCCATTTTACCATTTAAAGTTAAGCGGACAGTACTCTTAGGTTCGATACCTTTTTTAACTTCTTTGCTTACTTTGCCTTGAACATAGTTATAGCCCAAGTCTTTCCAGTTTTCTTTTTCTTTAGTAGCAGGCAAGCTTGCGATATAAGTTTCGATAAATGATTTTAATTTAGTCATATCGAAAGAACCAACGAAAGCGAAAGTGAAGTCGCCAGCATTAGCAAATCTTTGTTTGTAGAATTCAAATGCTTTATTTAAATCGATAGATTTAAGATCATTTTCTGTAGTAGGCATATAACGTGGGTGGTAGTTATATAAAGTAGCCATAAGAGTATCTTGAAGAGCTGATTCTGGAGCACGTTTGGAATTACGGAATGATTCCATTTGCTTAGTCATGAAAGATTTGAATGCAGCATCATCTTTTCTAGGATTAGTAAAGTATGAATATAATAATTCAAAGAATGTTTCTAAATCTTGTGGAGAAGCAGAGCCATCAAATCCTTCTTGGAATTCGGAAATGAAAGGAGAAACGCCACAAACTTTGCCAGTCATCATTTTTTGAAGTGTTGTGATGTCAAATTCGCCAAGACCTGCGTTTTCGATAATAGCATCAGCCATTTCTGCAGTTTTAGCTAATTTATTGTCTGCTAATGAAGTACCACCATTGCTCCAAGCTTTGAAAAGAACTTCATCGTTTTTGAAATCAGTTTGCTTAACTAAGACTTTAGCACCATTTGATAATGTCATTTCAACGATATCAAAGTTAGGAGTTTTCTTTTCGCTAACGATTTTGCCAGGTTTTGGTTTTTTAGCAAGAAGAGGTTTATCTGTAGAAACATCTTCGTAAGGTTTTAAATCTTTAGACTTAACGCCATTAATAACAGCAAGAAGTTCTTGTTCAGTTGGAACTTTCACACCATCTTTGTCTGGAGCAGAAAGAGTAACAACCATGTTTTCGTCTGGCATATAAGATTTCATAGTAGAATTAACTTCATCAAGAGTAATAGTAGGCAAGTAAGTTTGATGAATTTCAACTTCATAGTCTATACCAGGGAAACCTTCGTTTTCGTAGTAAGCTCTGTAATATTCTTCAGCATAAGCAGCAGATTCAGTTTTATCTTTTTCAGCAAGAGCAGATTCCATACCGCGCATAATTTCTTTTTTAGCTCTGTCGAGTTCGCCTTTAGTAAAGCCAAATTTATAAGCACGATAAGCTTCAGTGAAAGCAGCATCGAAGCCTTTCAAAATGTTGTCAGTTTTAGTAACAGAAATCACATTGAAAGCTCTCAAACCAGCTAAGAAACCATCGGCGCCAGCGCCAGCATAAAGGTATGGAGGTTCTGGTTTTTGAGTCAATTCCATCATTCTCATTGAAATCATTGTTGCAATAAGTCTATCAACGATACCAGCTCTATAACCACCGTAAGTATTTTCTTCTCTGCCAGGAAGCTTGTAGAAAACAGCAACGTTAGGCATTGGAAGTTCTTTGTCTTTAGCAATAGAGATTAATGGTTCTTTGTGTGATGGGATTGGATATTCTTCTCTTTGGCGGAATTTTTCAGGTGCTTTGATACCTGCAAAATGCTTTTTGATTAAGTTTTCGACTTCTTCTTTTTTGAAATCGCCAACTGCAATAACAGCCATCAAGTCTGGGCGATACCATTCTTTATAGAATCGAAGGAAAGTTTCTTTTGGAGCAGTTTTAATAATTTCAGGTTCGCCGATTGGCAATCTGTCTGCAAATTTAGAACCTTTCAACATAACTGGTAAATGAATTTTTTGGATTCTTTCTTGAGCTCCACGGTACAAACGCCATTCTTCCAAAATAACGCCACGTTCTTTTTCGATTTCTGCATTATCGAAAGAAACATTGTGTGCCCAATCTTCTAATACTTGGAATCCTTGCTCCAACAAACCTGGTTTATCGAGAGGAATAGTAAGCAAATAATAAGTTCTATCAAATCCTGTGTTAGCATTGAGGTCTGCACCAAAACGAATACCAGTGGATTCTAAGAATTTTACTAATTGATCTTTTGGAAAGTTTTTTGTACCATTAAAGCACATGTGCTCGATGAAGTGAGCTAAACCTTTTTGGTCGTCATCTTCCTGGACCGAGCCGGCTTTGATAACGATACGGAGTTCTGCACGATTTTCCGGCTTTTTATTTTCGCGGATAAAATAGCGAATTCCGTTGTCTAAAACTCCAAGACTTACCTTTGGATCTGTTGGTAGTTTGTCGTCTTGGCGTTTCTTTGCGATTTCTTGTGCATTCAGAGAGAATGAAGCACAAATAATGAGTACTAATGCAAGTAATCTCTTCATATAAACCCTAATTTTATAAAATAGAAAAACCATAAATATCAATATTACGTTTTTTTAGTTTCAAATGTTTCAAGAAATATGAAAAAAATTTGAAACATAAATTATGAATTTTTTGTCTCTTTATGAAAGGTTTTGTTACTGGAGAGTAATATAATATTGAAATTCAAGAAATATCTATTCTTAGATTACGTTATTGAAATAAATGACTATTATAATTTGGAGCAGACAATGGAAGAAAAGAGAAAATATAACATTTTGATAGTTGATGATAGTAAAATTGCCAGAACAAAAATTAAAGAAATGATTAAAAGCAGTTTTGATGCCGTGATTTTCGAAGGTTCAAATTCAATCGAAGCTTTGCGTTTGTTGGGAAACCATCATATTGATCTTATTTTGCTTGATGTAGTTATGCCTGAAGTAGATGGTATCAAGACTGCCAGGATTATCAAAAATCAAAAAAATTATGCTAATATACCAATCATATTTATCACCGCAACCAATCCTGATAAGGAATTGATAGACAATTCTTTTGTTGCCGGTGGAATTGATTTTTTAATCAAACCATTTACTGATACTGAATTAGTAAGACTTCTTCACCTTTATTTCAGATTTATCGAAAGGGAAAAGAGTATAAACCAGACTCTCAAGGATGCAAACGATATTTTGGCAAAAGAAATTGAGGAAAGAAAAAGAATTGAAGCTCAATTGATCGAATCAGAAGAAAAATTTCGTACAATTACTTCTGCTGCACATGATTCAATATTTGTCCTCGATGAAAATGGTAAAATTATTTTGTGGAATAATGCTTCACAAAAAACATTTGGATTCGAAATCGATGAAGCAATCGGCCGCTATGCTCTGGATTTGCTTTTCGATTATAAAATGAAATGCCCTCAAAATGAAGAATTTTTGAGCTTTTTGGGTGATGAACACAAATCTGGAGATGTTTTTAGGTCTATTATTAAAACTAAAACAAAAAATAATAGTATTATTGATGTAGAAGTATCAGTTTCTATAGAATTAATTTCAAACAATCAAGTACAGACCATTATTATTTGTAGAGATATAACCGAGCGTATCAATACAGAGCAAAAAATGAAAAAGCTAAATGAACTGCTTAAAGATGCTCAAAAAGTATCCCATCTTGGTTCGTGGGAATATGATCTCACAACTCAGGCAATATATTGGTCTGATGAGTTGTTTAATATTTACGAAACTGATAAAGAAAAAGGAGCTTTGAGTATTGACGAACAAGTGGCTATGCTCGAAATTGATACAAAAACTTTGTTTTTGTCTTTAGTAAATAAAGCTGTAATTGAAGGAAAACCTTATAGAGTAGAAGCAAAGCTCAACCTAAAGGATAAAGTGAAGTATATAGATGCACGCGGATTTGCAGATAGAGATGAAAATGGCAAAATTTTCAGGCTTTTTGGTACTGCTATGGATATTACCGAAAGAAAGCTTGCAGAAATTCAGTTAGAACAATTTTCGCATGAACTTAAGGAATTGAATGCTACAAAAGATAAGTTTTTCTCAATAATTGCTCATGACCTAAGAAATCCATTCGGTGGGCTCAAAAATCTTTCAGAATTATTAGATAATATGTATGATGAATTAAATGAAGAAGATAGAAAAGATATTATTGGGGAAATGCATAAAAGTTCTGAGTCCTTATACGCTTTATTAGAGAATTTGCTTACTTGGTCGCGTTCGCAACGTAATATAATTGAGTTCAATATCGATCAAGTCAAACCAATTCAGATTGTTGATAATTGCTATTCTTTGCTTAAAACAAATGCTGATAACAAAAAAATACAATTAAAAAATGAAATTGCAGAAGATCTGCTT
>JAUQWR010000635.1 GCA_030835065.1 Candidatus Kapaibacterium sp. | reverse complement strand
CAGACTCCATACTTAGGATTTTTTAACTTTTCTCCGTAAGTGATATTGATAATATTTAACGCTTTATTGGTTAAATTTACCTTAGCTATATATGAAATTGTCCAAATATTCTTCTTATCAGATTCTTTCATAATGATTTGGAACATAGCATCGGGCTTTGCTCCAAACATAATATCGATAGCTTGTCCACCATTTGGATTTGCTTGAACTTGCATAATCGAAAATTTACCTGGAAGATATCCTTTTTCTTTTAGATATTCAAGTCCAATTGATGTAAAATTATCAGTGTCAAACTCAGGATGATTCAATAAAGCAGTTTCTTCAAAATAAAAGGAGTTTTTATTTCCTTTTAGAAAATCATCAAAAGCTTTTCTAATAGATAAAATATTAGGTAATTTAAGTGTCTTAAGATAAATTTTTTCTTCATCTGCAGAAATTTTTACAGGCTTAACAGTATTAATATCAATGGTATCCATCGGGCTTAATGGAGCTTGCTTTTTTTCATCTAGCTTTGTTTTTTGATCTGCCAATTTAATTTTATCGATAGTTTTATTGTCATTACTGTCATTATTACACGAAACTAATCCAATAATAAATAAAGCTAAAAGTATATTTTTCATTTGCCACCTAAAATTATCAACTTATAAAATACAAATTTATGTTAAACTAATTAAAAATAAAAGGCTTGAATTAAAAAAATCCAAGCCTTTAGAATAAAAATATTCAAATTATTTACTAATTACGATTGGTGAAATTTTTGTATGCCCATTTAAAGTAATTCTACAATAGTATACACCAGAACTTAAGTTGTTTGTATTAAATGTAATTGATTGAGGTCCTGCATTTTGCTTATCTGATAAAAGATCAGCAATTTTATTACCTAAACCATCAAATACAGACAATTCAACATTACCATTAAAAGGTAGAATATAATTGATTTTGGCAAAATCGATAGCAGGATTTGGAACGATATCGACATTCAGACCGCTAATATCATTAGAGCCATCAACACTTAAAATTCTATTATCTAAATTCAAATTATCGATATATACACCTTTATCTTCTCTAAAAGTATTTGAAGCTAAAGTGAATTTAATGTAAATAGTATCACCCATATATTCTGAGAAATCTCTATTGACATATAAAAACTTAGTTTGAGCTAGATCGACTTGGAAATCAGGAGAAGTTTGTTCAGTCATCCAAATAATATCTTTATAAGTTTTACCAAAATCGTTAGAAATGGAAACAATAAACTTATCTGAAACGTGAACTTTTGCAACAGCCTCAAAGCTAAAAGTTTTAGCAGATTCAGAAACTGTTACTGGTGCAAAAATAATGTTTGAATTAAGACCTTTTCCATAATCTTTGCCAGGAGATTGATTTAAAGAGTTTGGAGCAGTAGAAGCTTTCTCACTAGTAATTCCCCATTCACCATCAGTAAATGAAGGAACTCTGGTTCCATCAAAATTCTCATTGATTGAAGCCTTGGGAGCCCCAGCAAACGAAAATACTTCTTCAGAAAACTCGCTTGCTGTTTCTTTATTATTTCTTAAACCAACAGCTTTAAGTTTTAATTTATAAAACTTTTCTTTTTCGAGACTAGTAATAGTATTTACGGATTTTTGCCCAGCATTGCTAGAAGCAACATCGAATGAAGCAATTTTAGAATTACCATTGAAAACATCAATTCGCTTAAGATCTTTCAATGAAGTATTATCGATTGCTTTGCTTGGATTAATCCATTCTAAAGTAATACCGTTTGCATTTGGTTTAGCAACTACATCAGTTGGAGGCATAGGTTGCAAAGCACCACCAGCATTTACAATTAATTCAGCAAATACACTTGTTTCGTTGCTTGTCAAAACCGTACGTAATTGATATTTATATTGCTGTCCACTAACAACATTGTTATCAACGAACTTCAAAATGCCTTTATTGACTTTTCCTAAAGAGTTACCATCGCGAACAACTTCGATTTGGAAATCGCCAAGAACACCACCAAGCAAATCTTCAATAGGATCTTTCCAAGAAATTTCTAAGTTAATATTTGAACCATTATCAATATTTTTGGAACTTAACTCAACAGGAGGTTTAGGTTGTGAAGAAATTAAAGCAGTAAATAAATCTAAAGAACCGTAATGACCTGAGCTTTGAGTAGGAAGCCAAAACAATGGGAAAATTTTACCATTAAGAGCAGCCACAGAAGTATAGTCGCCCCAATAAATATTTGAGCCTTCTGCATCTTGCTGTGAAACATCTTCGGGACCATTAATATATTTTGTTTCGGGAGTAATTCTAAATTGTTTAAATGTAATACCGGCATCTCTAGAAATAGACAAATAAACATCAACACCTTGATTATTGGTAGGATCGTTTTGGGAGCTATAATAAATAATAGCGATCATACCACTGCTTGGATCTACAGAAATTGCTGGGAAAAACATATCATTTCTACTAGGATTATTATCTACTCTGATATTTTTTTTCCATGTAACGCCTTTATCAGTAGATTTAGCCATATAAACTCCATAAGGGCCATTTTCAGATTCACGACCGGCTTGAACAATATAGACATTACCTCTACTTGGGCTACCAACTGCAGTTCTATCCACGTCCATTGCAGGATAGGAAG
>JAUQWR010000634.1 GCA_030835065.1 Candidatus Kapaibacterium sp. | reverse complement strand
AAAATATAGTTATTTAAACTTCATTCTAAACAATTCTACGAATTATTACAATTTACTTTTATAAATATTCTCATTTATAATTGAATTGAATTAATCCAGAAAAAGTAAAAAAAAATGCTTGACCATCAGTTTATAAAATCGGGTCAAGCATTCGTAATTCATCTAAACATCTCATGTTACTGAGATATCATAATGGCTTAAATTAGTTTTTTGAAGCAGAAAGTGGCAAAGTAAGCATAACAACGTTAGAATCATCTTCGCCAAATGTTTCGACAGTCATAGTACCATTCATTCTTCTAAAATTAGAAGCAGCTTTGCAGAAATTCAAAATGATATCATTTTTGTCATACTTAAGAGCAGGAATAATATTGGAACTATTAGCTTTATAAATTTCAATCATTTGGAAAACAAGCGAATTCGCTGAGCCCATAATTTGAATTTCAGTAGCACCTTCGTATGAATTTTCCTGAGCCTGAATTTCTACTTCGCCTTGAAGAGTGCCAGCAGTCAATGCATTAAATATTGCATCAAAACCTTCGTTCAATAACTTAGCATTAGCAACTAAGGCAGAATCTTCGCTTTCGGCATCAATACTTACTTTGATATTCTTAATCTTTTCACTTAGGTTTCTAATCGAATTTCTAACTCTTAATTTAACAAAGTTATCTATTGATGATTCATCAGTATCATTAGTAGCATCAACAATATCCGAAACGAATGTAAATATTTCTTCAGAGCTTTGTTCGGCAAGTTGCAAATAATTATCATGTTCTTCTTCGTTATCGTAAATTTTATTGGAAAGCAACTGAAGATAACCAATAATACCAGTCAGAGAGTTTCTTAATTGGTGGCTCAATTTAGTCATAAATAAAGACTTAGATTGCGAAGCTTCCTTGGCAAAAAGCCCAGCCAATTCGATTTGATTGCTCTTGATTCTGGCTTCTTCTTCAGCAATTTTTTCGAGAGTAACATCTCTACCAATACAGTAAATCAAATTATCAGTTCTAGACACAGTAAAACTAAAATTAATCCATTTATTCTCATTATCTTTCGACTTGATGAATACATCATATTTATGAGTAGTTTCATCGCCTGAATTTAGAATCATTTCTTTGAATTTAGCTATGTCGCCCTGCTCAACAAAATAATCCAAAATAGATGAACCAATAATTGAGTTATGATCTACACCTAAAATTGGAAGCGATGCAGGGTTGAGAGATTTCCAAAGTCCGGAAAAATCTAAAACACCAATCAAGTCTTTTGAAGATTCCAAAATACGTCTTTGCGAACGAGTCATTCTTTCAGCCAAATCCAAAGCACGCGAACGACTTGTCATTACCGAAATAATAAAACCAAAGAAAGTGAAAGACAAAATCACAGCCGCAGCAGTTGCCAAAAATGGTAGTATAGCTTGGAAGCTACCACCAAATCCGGGATTGGCATAGAAATGCCCAACAAATTCTCTATCAGCAATTTTAATTTTAACAATACCATCAACAACAGGCTTATATCCGGTTTCCAACAAACCATAATTTTTTGATTTATAAAGAAAAGTATTAGAATTTGCAGATTTAAAATCAAATACCAAACTAGTATCTGAAATTACTTTTTTATCGCTGGTTAATGCAGTTTCAAAAAAGCTGACAGCATTAAGCTCGAGTACTAAAGCACCCTGAAATTCTTTAATCCTATCAAAGTTTTGATTATTGAGAGCTTCGCGATTATAAATTGGAGCAATCAATAAAAAACCTAAAGTATCTGGTCTTACCATATAAGCATCGGTAGCAGCAAATTCGTTATTATCTCTGGCTTTTTCGATAGCTTCTTTAGCATTGGCATCAGTAGCATAGTCGAAACCAAGTCTATTCACATTTGCATCAAAAATTACAATATGCTCAATAGGATAATATAAATCCCTTTTGCCAGGCGGAGAGAGCCTATAATCATAATAACCCTGGCTACGAGCATAGAAATGATAAGTTTCCCAATTTTCGCCTAAAACTTTTGGAACATAAGCCAAGCTCATAATCGAGGTATAAGTTTTAGCAGGCACAGCGCCATACAATTCAAAATATTCTCTTACAACCTGAACATTTTGCTTATATAAACCCTGCATTGACTGTACAATTTGATAATTTCTCTGTATTTGAGTTTCTATTCGAGAAACAACAGAATTGACAGCTTTGTTGAATTCAGCTTTTCTATCTGATTCCACACCTTGTTTAGTCATATAAAACACAGTAGCAGATAATGCAAGAAGCACAATCAGAACAATATAAGCAGGATATGTCTTCGAAAAATCAAAAATGATACTTTTATTTGAAGAGGCCTGCTTAACAATATTTTCATATGAATTATTTACTTTTTCCATTATACTAAGCTAAGAATTGTTCTACATCACTAACAAAACTGGAAGTATTAATCGGTTTAGAAATATAACCGTTGAAGCCAATCTCCAAGAATTTGGTTCTATCTTGGTTGCCGGCAAATCCAGTAACCGCAATTATAGGAGTAGAAGCATATCCATCGATCGCTCTAACTAATCCAATCAACTCTGTACCATTCAAATCCGGAAGCAAAATATCCATAAGAATTAAGTTTGGATGATTGTCTTTCATCCATTCTAAAGCAGAACTTCCATCTTCAAAATCAATTGTATTATATCCGCTTTTTCTGAGAAGAGTGCAGAAAAGCTTCCTAATCGGCGTATTATCTTCAATAACACAAATAAGTTTACTACTATCCATTATCACCCTCTTATTTTGGTACCACTACAATTTCTACACGCCTATTGGCTCTACGGTTTGCAGGTGTATCGTTTGGTTTTACAGGTTTAAGTGAACCCTGCCAAGTGATGAGCACTCGATTCCAAGGTACACCCTTTTTTATCAAATATTTTTGAACAGCTTCTGCTCGCTGTTTTGATTTCAAAAGATTTTCTTCTGGAGTTCCAAAGTTGTCTGAGTGTGCATTAACACGCACTTCGGAGTTTTTATTAGCCAATAAAAATTCGGCAACTGCATCCAAATATTCAGCCAAATCTTTATTAATTGCAGTTGAATTTGATGTACTAAAAGTATATGACTTTTGAGTGTTTTGCTTAATTTTTTGGGGCGATTTAATAGGAGCTTTAGTTGGCTCCTGAGTTGTTGCAACTACTTCTTCGATTCGTGCTGTATCTTCAATTGCACTAATATTTTGTGCAATTTCCGATTGTCTTTGTCTTAGCTCAACATTAAGTATTTCAGGATTTAATGGTTTAAATCCTGCAAATTCAACTCCTCGCTCGTCTTTAAGAGATAGAAGATAAACGGGTGGTTCTTCCCAATAAGGATTGAAGAACAGAGTATCATAATCAATATTATCTGGGGCAAACTTCAATGTAATACCAAATCTTAAATCAAAAGATCGCCATGAAGATTTCATTTCAGATATCATATTTGAACCGTAATGCAAACTAACAGTAGGATTAAATTTTGCTCTTGACCTGCTATTAATATCAGCAATCAAAAATTCGAAACCCAGTCCAAAATGCAATCCAACTTTTGTATTAGAACTATTTATTGAACTTTTGCTTACTTGGTCTATTGCGCCAGTATTTGTAAATACTTTCTTTTGCTTTGCATCAAAAGCGGCGTTAATTCCAATATCTAAACCTGAATACGCATAGAAAAATTCCAATAAATTATATCGGACTGACGGTGAAATAGTAATATTATAATTATTTGCATCCAAATCGTATCTTGTTCTATAATAAATATCCTGAATAGGAGTTTTTGCAACAAAATTTGATAAATCAAGAATATTCAATTTCACAAAATATCCCCAATAATCTTTAGGCTTTTGATATTCGAAAAACAAGCCTGCCAATGGTCCTATCCCTACTACCGGCTCGAAAGAAACAATAGGATTGGCAGCACTTGGCGGTATTGCCGGATTTTGATATTGATACAAATCTCCATGGTAATAAGATAAGCTAAAACCTGCAAACCCACCATACCAATAATCTCCATAAGTACGGTTTAATACTAATGTATCGCCATTAGGGAGCTTTTCCATTTCATGAAAATCACCCAATGCGGATTGTGCCCATATCTTATGAGTTGAGATAATTACAAACAGCAAACAATATTTTACTAACTTACTTCGCACACTTTTCTTAATTTTATTTCAAGTTACAAAAATAATATCTAATTATCAAAGTAATCAAAAATATTTATATAAATTAAGGATTTATTAACAATATTTTTATTGTTTTGGTTATTGTAGGTGAATTTAAAACAGCTAAATACACTCCACTCTTTAAATCAGACGAAAAAAACTCAAAATACTTTTGATTAGCTTTTAATTTGGAATCGAGTATTGTTTCAATTCTTTGCCCATTAATATTGAATAATTCCAAACTATAATTACCATCCTCAACAATTTCCATATTGAATTTTATTCTATTATCAATTTGGACTGCTCTTAAAATTAATCCATTTCCATCAATAATAAAATCAGTATTACTACTAGAACTGCATTTGGATTCAATATCAATAGATTCTATCTCATAATTAAATACGAATTTGTTGCTTTTATCAATAATCGTATCAATTATTGCTTTACTTGTAGAAATATTGGATATCAAAGGTAGTAGTTTTATCTCATTAGCTCTTTCTTTCAAAATGTCTACATTTTTATACTCAATATATACCTTTTCAAGATCATAAATAGTTCGCTCACCAGCATTTGTATATATATCAAATGCTTTTTTGGATAATCCTATCCTAAAAGTCTTTTCGCCTTCGACATTTGTAGAATCTCTATTATATATATGTTTATATTCTATTTTCAACTTAGATACTTTTCCTATTTTAGAATTCAGATAAGGAATTTTAATACTTATTAAAAATTTTGGATAAAATTCAATATAATCAGTTAAAATTTCTGACTCTGGTCTTCTCCATACTTTTATTGAGCCATCTCTGCCACAAGCATAAATTGTATCACTATTTTTTGTCATGGCGATGGAAGTTACTTGGGCATTAAAATTCAATTTATAAGGGTATTCTTTTGAAGTCATTGAATTAAATAATCTAATTGAACTATCGAGAGAACCTGTAATAATCTCATCTTTTTTATTTGAGAAAAAAGATTTTCGAACATGAAAACTATGAGAATCAATTTGATGCATTAAATTCTTATTAGTAAAATTCCATATTTTTACTTTTGAATCTACTCCAGCAGAAACAATTAAACTATCGTTATTGAAATCCACACACCAAATAGTTTTGTTTTGATTATTCTCACCGTGTGCGTTTTCGATTGTTTGTA
>JAUQWR010000633.1 GCA_030835065.1 Candidatus Kapaibacterium sp. | reverse complement strand
TTTCATATCGATGGCGCCATCCAACCAAATAATTACGCTTTCGCCTTTATCTGATTCGACCACAACCATCAACATACCAGCAACATCAGATTTGCTTGGTTTATTGACATAAATTTTGACGTTGGTAGTACCTTCGTTTACAGACATAAATTCATCGTAGCCATCAGGCTTTTTGAGATTACTCAAGTCTTTGTTGAATTCTTTGCCAAGAGCAGCATTTTTACCACTAGAATGGTTATAAACCAAAACTCTGATAGCTTTAACATTTTTGACAGCATCCTTTGCTTCGGCTGGAGCATTGCCAAAAAGCATAGATGGATCGCTTAGTTTTAGGTTAGTGAAGCCTTCTTTTCCGGCATACTTATCAAAAATTTTGCTAACTTCTTTTGGCTGAGCAAAGAGAAGAGCGGGAATAATCAAAGCCGCAAAAATTAAAATAGTAGATTTCATTAGTTAATCCTCCTTAGAAATTGCCCTGTTTGAATAAAAATTAATGAGTTCAAAAGCGTTCATACTATTAAGTCCTTTATCAATAAGTTGTAATTTGTTTAGACCAGAATTAGCTTTGTCGATATGTTGTGCAATCAATTCAAAAGCATCTGCAGTAGTAGCACGAGCTAATTCTTCGTGCTCAGCAAAGTTTGCATCAGTGATAATAACACCAGATTTTGGGCTAAAGTAGTCGAACCACCAAAAAGCCGAAAACGCAATAATTGCAATAACAGCAGCAAGCGAAAAGTAAAATTTCTGCTTATTAAGCTTATGAACGACAGGCTTATGCTCGGCTAGAAGTGAATCTTCTGCTTCGATCATAGCAAAAATTTTATCATCGAAGCCAGAGTCTAAAGAATCAATTTCAGATTCAGATTTATAGAAATCGAATTGAAGAGATTCAGGACTTCCATCTGCCCGAGAAGCGAAGTAATCTTCCAATAAAGCTTCTTCGGCAGTATTGGTTTCGCCTAAATAATACTTCTCGAGCAATTTCTCAATATCAATTTTTCCGTTCATTGTAGTCATAATTATATTTATTAATTAAAATATCTCTAATTCTTTTTCTAACTCTCGAAAGAGTAATTTTAATAACATTGATTTCCATGCCGGTCATTTCGGCAACTTCTTTATTAGTGAAGCCTTCGATATCGCGAAGTTGAATTACAGTACGCCATTTTTCGGGAAACTCGCTAATAATTTTATTAATCAATTCATTAGCATCTTTATATTCAGCCAAGAGTTCCGGCGAAATGGAATCATTTCGAATATCGTACTCAAGAGCATCGAAATTTACACCTTTGTGTTTGTAATGTTTTGAGCGCATTTTGTCAAGACAAAGGTTGCGAGTAACTACCATTGCAAAAGCCGCAATATTAGAATCTGTCTTGATACTGTCT
>JAUQWR010000632.1 GCA_030835065.1 Candidatus Kapaibacterium sp. | reverse complement strand
CGTTTATCAAAGAATGGTTCAATTATAATTGTTATGACAAGATGGCATCATGATGATTTAGTAGGAAGATTATTAGAAGAACAAAGAGATCTTTGGGATGTGGTTAATCTACCTGCTATTGCTACTGAGCAGGATATTATTGGAAGAAATATTGGAGATGCTTTATTTCCTTCTTTATACACTAAAGATGATCTATTGAATATTAAGAAGACTATTGGTGATTATTGGTTTTCATCGCTCTATCAGCAAGAACCTATATCAGGTGAGCATCAGATATTTAAAAAGGATTATTGGCAATATACTAAACTCCAAAATGATTATAGATTTATTGGTCAATATTGGGATACAGCTTTTAAGGATAAACAACAAAATGATTACTCAGCTTGTATTACTATAGGAGTTACTTCCGGTGGTGATATTCATATAATCAATGTATTTAAAGGTAAGCTAGAGTTCCCAATACTTCTAGAAAAAGTAAAGGAATTATATAATCTATATAAGCCAATGCGTTTAGGTGTTGAAGATGCCGGAAGTGGCCAAGATATTCTATCATCGTTAAAACACAATACACATATTCCAATAAAACCTATTCCTACAATGAATAAAGTTGTACGAGCACATAGAGTTACTCCTTTATATGCTCAAAAAAGAGTGTTTATGATTGAAAATTCTTCTTGGATCCCTGATTATATCAAAGAATTGGAATTTTTTCCGAAATTCAACCATGATGATCAGGTTGATTGTACAACACTCGGTTTAGATGATATATATAATATCGCAGATTCTTATTTGAATGCTCCAAATTCAACATATAATCCTATCAGAAAGGATAAGAAAGATAAATTTAGTAAATATTAGGTGAATAATATGAATAATATAAAAAATGTTGTGGCAACTTCTATAAATGCTTATCAAATGTCGAATTTGCTAAGAGAATTACCCAATCCGGATAAAGTTTTATCCCAAAATGGTAATAAATATGAAGTTTTAAATGATTTATTGAGTGATCCCCATGTTTTTTCTTGTATTCAATCGAGAAAGTCGGGTACTCTTAAGCATTTATGGAGTATTGATTGTTCAGAATCGGCTTCATCAGCAAAAATATTTCTTGAATCAATATTTAAGAAATTAAAAATTGAAAAAATCATTACTGGTATTCTTGATGCTCCACTTTTTGGATGGGCACCATTAGAAGTTTATTGGCAAACTAGAGAAGATGGATATATTGTTCCTGTTGATATTGTTTTAAAGCCTCAAGAATGGTTTTTCTTTGAAGATTCTACAAAAGGGTTAAGATTCAGGCACAAAGATTTTCAGGAAGGTATTCCAGTACCCGACAAAAAATTCTTTATTTGTCAACATGAAGATACTTATCAAAATCCTTATGGAAAGCCCATTTTAAGTAAATGCTTTTGGCCAGTCTTTTTTAAAAAGGAAGCAATAAAATCTTGGGCTAGATTTTGTGAAAAATTTGGTATTCCTACAATTATTGCTAAAGTAGATATGGGTACGACTTCAGAAATCAAAGAAAAAATACTTGAACAGCTTGAAGAATTGACCTCTGAAGGATCAGGTGTGGTAGAAAATGAGATGCTTGAAATTGTTGATGGCTCAAATGCCAATTCTCCAGAAATATTCATGAAGCAAGTTCTATTTCATAATTCAGAAATCTCGAAAGCTATATTATCCCAAACCCTAACAACTGAGCAAGGAGATACAGGTTCTTATGCTATGTCTCAAACTCATTTACAAGTTAGAGATGATGTAATTGATTCCGATAAAAAATTGGTCGAATATTGGTTCAATAAGCTTATTAAATGGATTATTGAAATTAATTCGTATGAAACTTCAGAAATTCCAAAATTCCTCCTTTATAAGGATTCTGACGTGGATTTAATATTAGCTCAACGGGACCAAACATTATCAAGTACAGGACAAATTCGATTCAGTAAAATATATTTTACTCGCAATTATGGATTCAAAGATGATGAAATTGAAATTGTTATTCCACAACAGCCAGCATTTGCCGAAGATGATTTACCTCCGGATCAAACCGGTATCGATAGAACCTCTCAATTAGGAACTAAAGAATTAGCATCATCAATGTCAGAGATTACTAATGATATTGTTAGAATGATAAAAGAAGGTAATTCTTTCGATCAAATTCAACAATCTTTGATTGATGCTTATGATGAGTTTGATACTCAAGAAATTGAAGAATTAATGGCTAAAACTCTTATGATTGGCGAAGTAGCAGGGAATATTTAATATGAAATTTGAAGATCCTTTAAATTTACGTGCGATCCTTCCGATTGCTTTCTATTTACCTCCTGAACAAGCTATTGATTATCTAAAAGCTAAAGGAGGTAAAAATGTTAAATTGACTAAATCTGGGGAGGAATTAAGTGCTGAAGCTCATGATAAAGCATTTACTATTGCTAAAGTAACTTCAGCTAATGTTCTTCAGACGGTTTTGGATTATTTAAATAAAGCTCAGACAGATGGAATGTCCTTGAATAAATTTAAAGAATCCGTGGAGGCTCGATTACAAGAGTCTGGATGGACTGAATTAAAACCATCTAGATTAACTACAATTTTTAATACAAACCTTCAAATAGCATTTGCTAAGGGACAATATGATAAACAAGCCTTGTTAGCTGAAAAAGAAGGATTGATTTATTGGAAATTTGTACAGGTTCAAAGAAAAACGAAAAGGGATGCACATTCCAAATTTCATAATAAGGTTTTTCATTTTAAAGATCCTATATGGAAAAAGATATATCCTCCATGTGGCCATAACTGTAAATGCAGGGTTATTCCATTATCATTAAAAGAAGTGAAAGCTCAAGGTTTGAAGATCGAAGAAGGTACGACTTATAGCAATTATATCAATGAAAATTTAAAAGGTTTTTCAATATCACCTCTTGATGCTTGGACACCTGATCTTACTAAATATGATGATAAAATTGCAAAGGCGATAAAGACTTCAATTGAACCTCCTAAGCCTGCATTGACTACAGAAAATAAGCCTAAAAATTACACTATTCCAGACAAATTAGTTAATGATTTAAAGAAATTTTATGGCGATGATAAAGATTCACTTAATCAATGGAATAAAGGCTTAATGGATCAAAGCGAGAAATATATAATAAAAGTTCCAAAAGCTACTCAAACAGCTTTAAATGAATATATGTCAGCGGGATTTATTAAAATAAATGGTTTTTTAAGAGGCTTAAATAAAGATAAATCAGCTGAAAAACATGCTAATGAAATAATGAAGAATGATTGTGATTTTGAATTGAATGATGATATTAAATTATTTAGAGGAGAATCATTCATGGATGGACTTCCGGATCATATTACAAACCTTCAGGTAGGAAAAAACTTCAAATCGAAAGGGTTTTTCTCTACAACAGCGGCATTTGATAATTGTAAACCTTTTGGTCAATTTGGAAATAGAGATAAAGAGTCTGTTTTCTTTGTAGTTAAAGCAAAAAAAGGTTCAAAAATTGGATTTGGTACAACTTATGAAAAAGAATTTATCTTCAAGCATGATGAAGAGTTTATTGTTGAAGAAATTCAAGATTTCAACCTCAAAGGCAAGCGAAAAAGAGTTATTGTTTTATCAACTATTTAATTTTTCAAAAAAAGAAGGATTTAAAATGCTACGAGCAACAAAAGACAAGCATTCGCCATATTTGGGATCATTAATAAAGACTTCTTCCTCAGTTAATTCTGGGTTATTTTTCTTTATTTCTTCCATTATTTTTATTTTTTGTTCTTTATCAAACATTTTTGATCCTTTTTTTATTTAATTTAATAAATAATAACGAGTTATACAAATGAATATTGAAAATGAAAAAATTTATAATGAGATTGAAAAACATATTAAAAAATTAGCTCAGGAATATAATAATTTATCGCCTATTATGCCCCAAATTGTGGCAATAATTAATAATGATATTCAAAGGAATTTGGATGCAGGTGGTAGATGGAATGGTGATACTACCAATATAGATATTTTCTCTTCAGGTACTGTAAAATGGCAAGATTTAGCAAAATCTACTAAAAAGAATTACGAAAGTTTAGGCTATGAATTATCACCTACATTATATCGCACCGGT
>JAUQWR010000631.1 GCA_030835065.1 Candidatus Kapaibacterium sp. | reverse complement strand
TAATAAACGTATATCTTGAATTAGATCCATCAGGATAGCATCCAATAGAATAATCAGAAGTTGCATCAATCCACGATAGAGAATCGATAAGTTTTCCTTTTTCATTCCAAAGAAAAACATAGTCTGCAGCTTTATCTAATTTAAAATTAGTATGAAATTCTCTCCAAATATTACAAAAGCCATTAGAATTGCCAATATCTATACCTTTAAGGCTGGCAATATCAATAGGAGTATTATTTACTTTCAAATCAGAAAACAAAACGGAAACATATTTATCGGTATTACCACTAAAAACAGCTAAACCAAGATAAATTTTACTTCCGGCTTTCCAATATGCTTTTTCTATAAGAGTCCATTCTAAAGCGTCATTCAAAAAGTAAAAATAAATAGAATCTGAAAGTCTTTTTACCTTCATCCAAGTATTAGGATATTTATAAGCTTGCAAATTAAACCTACCCGTTACTTGGTTTTCTTCTTGTCTGAAATTCAAATTGAATAGAGTTTTTTCAGGACTAGAGGCGAAAATGGCGGCATACTTAGCTCCAGGCTCCATAGATTCCCTAATCATCACACCAGCCATTGAATTATTATCAAAATTCATCATAGCAGTGGCTCGTGCTTCAATCTCGCAGTCACCACTTGATTCTATATATTGAAATCTGAAACCATCTGATTTGAAATTGGAATAGCAGCCATAACCGTTGCTACCTATTAAATATTTATTGGATGAAATTATATTCTTATCATCAGCAAAGATAACTATTTTATTTCCGGCTTGTATTGTTGTATCAGGAATAATCCATGCATTCTTGTTGTCGTTATTATCAAATATTTTATAATTATTAAGATTGACTGGATTGCTTGTATTGTTATGTAGCTCAATCCAATCAGAGTAAATCATTTCTCCATCATGGTAAGTTTCAGAATTTGAGGGGCATACTTCATTGATTACTATTGTTTTTTGTGCAAATATATTCGATTGCGACAATAACAATGCAAATACTAATATTAATATTCTCATGATATTTTATTATTTATGACACAAGCATCACTTACAATAACACTTTTATATAAAAAGTGTCTCAATTGTATTCAATTTAAGTAAAAATTTATTCATTTTACAAGTAATTACAATAATTTCAATTTTTTTGCTTAATTTTGAAATAATTTGATTTCAAAACTTTATTATATATTATGAGCTCGATTTGGGACGCATCGTTTGTAGTTGTTGATGTCGAAACAACAGGTGCACATCCGGAAAATAATAGAATTACTGATATAGCTTGCATTACTATGCAGAATGCCGAGATTATATCTACGTATAATTCTTTGGTAAACCCTCATCAGTTTATTCCGCCTTTTATTGTCAATATGACTGGTATCACCAACGAAATGGCTTTTAAAGCTCCCGAACCCGAATTAGTATTCGAGCAAGTTTTCAAAAGATTATATACAGGCAATTCCATTTTCGTTGCTCATAATGTGCGATTCGACTGGCTTTTTGTTTATCATTCTTTATTAAGAGAAGGTTATAACCCTAGCGAACTTCCACTTCTTTGTACATTAAAGCTTGCAAGAAGGCTTTTGCCCAAAACTCTCAAAAAAAATGTCGGCTCCTTAGCAAATTATTTTGATATTAAAATTAAAAATCGTCATAGAGCATATGGCGATGCCGAGGCTACTGCTTTTGTTCTTAATGAGCTTTTCGATCTTGCTGAGTCTGAACATGGTGTCGATACACTCGAGGAACTTCTCCAATTTCAAAATAAATTAATCAAAAATTTCAAACCTGTACCAGCAGCATTAAAAAGAGTAGAAGAAAAATTAGCTATATTGCCCGAATCTCCAGGAGTCTATTATTATCTTGGGAAAAAAAATGAAGTTCTATACGTCGGCAAAGCTAAAGTTTTAAAAGACAGGGTCAAAAGTTATTTCTCTCTCGGAGAATTACCTTCTAAAAAGATTTCGGATCTTGTCAAGAAAATTTATGATATTCATTGGGTTACTACTGATACAGAACTCGAAGCTCTGCTTCTCGAATCAAAAGAAATCAAAAAGCATAAACCTGAATTTAATACCGTAGATAAAAGATTTAGAAGATACCCATTCATAAAAATTGACAACAATAGTGAGTTTCCAATAATTACTGTTACCCGTCAATTAGATGAAACCGATTCTGAGTATTTCGGTCCATTTAGAAGTATTACAACAGTCAATGAAATATTAGAAACAATAGACAAAAAATTCAAGATACGCAAATGCGAAAAAGATATTAAAGGCAACGAATCCAAGCCATGTTTCTATTATCATATAGATCGATGTATTGCTCCTTGCAGTGAATTCGGAAGCAAAGAAGACTATTTGGCTGAACTCGAAAAAGTCAGATACTTTTTAGGTGCATATTCTGATGGTCTTATTAAACAATTAGAAACAAAAATGCAGAATTTGTCTGATAATTTCAATTTCGAAAGTGCTGCTTTAGTAAGAAATCAGATTGCTGAATTAAGAAAAATATTACATCGCAACCAAAATGTTGCTACATCAGTCAATAACAACAATCTTATGGTTTTGATACCTTGCGAAGACAAAGCAAAGACTACAGATATATATTTTATAAAATCAGGCAAGTTTATAAGTTATCATAATATTGCATGGAAATCC
>JAUQWR010000055.1 GCA_030835065.1 Candidatus Kapaibacterium sp. | reverse complement strand
ATATACATCTTGCAAATATATTTGCAAGTTTGATTAGTGCTATTCTAGTGTTTTTTGCTCCTTATAAATTTCTATCACTGATTAATATCCATTTTTATTTTGAAGAATCGGAATATAAAATATTCTCCTCTCTGATATGCTTGTTGATTTTTGTAAAGCACATAAATCCTTTAAAAGAATTAATCGAACGTAAAAAAATTACTAAGAATTAATGTAATTATTTCGCTTGATAAGTGTTTATACGGAAAATGCGAATTTTTAAAATTTAATGGGGTCAAGATGAAAAGTTATTACAGACTTTTTTTGCCATTTCTATTTTTATTATTCTTTGTAATGATCGGATGCGAAGATAATTCTTTAGATCCTGCAGATGAAAATGTTGTAAGCGGGATTGTAAAGGATGATCAGGGTATGTCTGTAGAAGAAGCAGTTGTTACTGCCTATGCCCAAGGCGTAGTATATCACAAAGATACTACAAATGAAAATGGTGAATTTGTTTTGAAAGGACTTCCTCCAAGTCCTGAAAAAGTTAGAGTTTCTGTTGTTCATCCATCATTTAGCGCGATCGATGAAGAATTATTGAAAGTAAAACAGCAAATTGTAGAGAATAAAGTTCAATTAAGACTTAATAATGACTCTTGCTGCGGAAGAATAGTAATCAAAGTAAATAAATCCGGTACAAATACTCCTATTCATGGAGCAGAAGTAAGGCTAAACAAAGGACACGATAAGTATAAAAAGATTTATACAAATGCAGATGGCTTTGCAATTTTTGATCATGTCTGCGAAGGACAGTATTGGGTGAGAATTGCTAAAGAAGGCTACCAAGTAATCGAAGAAGATATGCAGATGCCAGATTGCGATACATTGGAATATACTTTCAATATGTTGTCAAAAAATAATCAGAATGATTCTTGTTGCCACGGTATTTTTGCAATTACAATCAAGGATTCAGCTTCAAATCAGCCTATTTCTAATGTTGTTGTCAAATTGTGGCTTAATGGTAAAGTACTCGATGACTACAAGACAGATGCAAGTGGCAAAGTAGTATTCCGCGAATTGTGCGAAGGACAATATGGCATATCATATACTAAAGAAAACTTTACTAGTGGCGAAATGTCATTCAATCTTACTTGTAATGATTCAATCGGAGTAGTCAAGTATATCAAAGAAATTTGCTGCAATGGTATAGCTATTGTTTCAATCAAGGATTCAACTACTCATCAGCCAGTAAAAGATGCAATAATTAAATTGTGGAAAGGCAATAAAGTAATTAAAGAAGTGAAGACTGATAATACCGGTAGGTTCATGTTCCGTGAATTATGCGAAGGTAATTATTCGGTATCTTATGGCTTCCAAAATAAAATGTTTGAATTTGGATTTACAATTCATTGCAATGATACATTAGAATTTGT
>JAUQWR010000630.1 GCA_030835065.1 Candidatus Kapaibacterium sp. | reverse complement strand
TTATCGTAAAGAGGGATAAAAAAGAACTTAAATGTATGAATTACAGTAACTTTGCCTTCACTAAAATATGACCAATAAGGTAATTCAAAATCAACAAAGTTTTTACCATTTCTATTGAAAAGTATGTAATTTACTTTATTATGATATTGAGGATTTATTATCAAAGTTCCTTTGTTGTCGATAAATCCTACAGCATAATCATCTACAATAGGAATTAGATTTTCTTGAGAAAACAAAGTATTTAATTGAAATATAAGAAAAAAAACAAATAAAAGCATTCTTTTCATACTAATCTGATTCCTTGTATTTTGAGTAAACATTTATAGCCTTAGGCAAGATACTAATCTCTGCTGGAATAGTACCGCCAAATTCTCCATCAACTTCTACAAATAAGTTGTTGGAAGAAAATATATTTAGAGTTTTGCATTTGAATGTGTTTATTTTAGGATGTTTAAGAAATTTTCCGCTATAAAGCATTGGTGAATATCTAAAAACATCAAATTTTGTGATTTTAGGAATTAATGTTACATCAAATAGACCATCTGTAGGATCTGCTAGCGGCATTTGTTTCATTCCACCTCCATTATATTTGCCAATTCCTACTGAAATACTGAATAAATCAAATTGCATTACATCCTTATCAATTTGAATTGTGCAAAGTTTGGATTCGTATTTATTAAGAGAAACGAATAAGTTTTTGAAAAACAATAGTTTTCCAAATTTGCCTCTTGATTTGTCGTAATTTACATTATTTGCAACAACTGCATCAAATCCAATACCTGCAACGTTTATGAAGTATTTCTCTTCTACCAGGCTATTGACAAATTTAATTTTTCCTATATCTTGAAGTATTGATTTTTCGCTTAAAATTATATCAAATGAATCATATAAGTCCTTAGAAATATTGTGTGTTTTACACCAGTCGTTGCCGGTTCCGGTTGGAATAATTCCTAAATATATTTCATTAGAAGCCACATGGCTTTGAGTCATAATACCGTTGACAATTTCATTTAGTGTGCCATCGCCACCGATGCATACAAATTTTCGGAAACCTCTTTTGATTCCATCTTGAACTATGTTACATGCATGACCGCTTTTTTTTGTAAACTCAAAAGTATAATTAGAACTAAGAAGCTTTGGATGATTTTGAATTTTTTTCCAAAGTTTCAAAGATTTTTTTCTTCCTGAATTTGGGTTTACAATGAAATAAAGCATAGCCTTTTAAGTCATAGCCAAAAAATATTTTTACAAAATTAAGATAATAATTTATCATATTATTAGATAAAAAAAAATATTTTTATATAAATTTGTATAGTTAATGAGGTAATTATGATAATTGAAGATAAATTGAATATATCAGAAATATTTTATTCAATACAAGGCGAAGGCAGTAGGGCTGGATTGCCCTGTGTTTTTGTAAGACTACAAGGCTGTATGCTTAGGTGTTCGTGGTGCGATACTCCTTATGCTTTAGAATTAAAGCAAGTAGAAACAATGATGAGTATTGATGAACTTATAGAAAAAATTGCCGGATATGATTGCAATTTTGTTGAACTTACTGGTGGCGAACCACTTGCTCAAGAAAATGTTTATTTATTGATCGAGAAGTTGTTAGAATTGGGATATGAAATAGCAATAGAAACAAACGGTCATGCTGATGTATCAAAATTGAATACCAATGTTATTAAAATCATGGATATCAAATGTCCTGATTCTTCAATGTCAAGATTTAATAATTATAATAATATCAATTATTTAAGTAAAATCGATGATGTGAAATTTGTAATTGCATCAAAAAATGATTTTGATTGGGCAATTGAGAAGATTAATGAATTTAAATTGGTGGAAAAAGTAAATTCAGTTATATTATCTCCAGTATTTGGCAAAATTGAATTAGAAGAATTAGCTGAATTAATTTTGGCATCTAAGTTGAAGATAAAAATGCAATTGCAAATGCATAAATATATTTGGCATCCCGATAAACGTGGTGTTTAATTAAATTGGAGAATTAATGGAACCGGTGCAAAATTCAATCGAATTGATTGGTCAAAAAAGAATACTTGAGCATTACAAGCAATCAATCAAACAGCTTGAAAAATCTCAAGGTAGTATCACTATTATTAATGGTGAATCCGGTTCGGGAAAAACTTTTTTACTTAGGTATTTAGAGCAAGAAGCAATATTATCTAAACATGTTGCAGTATATAGTCTTGCTCAAAATCCAATTGGAAAAATGAAAGTAGGCAATCTTCAGCCTATGCTTCCATTTGCTCGAGCAATCGAAGCATTGATGAATTTCAATACTTCATCTGCCGAAAAAAAATTGATGATGAATGTTGGGCTGACTGTACTTGCTTCTATTCCAGTAGCAGACATTGTTTTTTATGCTGTAAAGGAGATTAGCCGTGATTGGAGACAATTCAAAAAGGATAAGTCTCAAGACAAGAAAAATGTGAGTACTGCTGTTTCTGAATATTACGATGCATTGTGTGCTTATGCAGATAAAAATCCGATTATTATTTTATTGGATGACATGCATTGGGCAGATGCTCAATCAGTTGAATTGCTGAATATTTTGGTAGATAATATTGCAGATTTGAGAATTTCTTTGATAATTACTTACAAGCAATCGATTATTGATTCTACAGGAGCTGCATTTGAAGCTTTCTTGAAAAATCCTGCTTTAGCTGCAAAAAATGTAGTAAATCTAAAAATTGATACTTTTTCGATAGATGATGTGAGCAAAGCTGCAAAAATGATAATGCCAAATTATCAAAAAAATGAAGAATTTGAATCTCAAATTTTAGATCGTTCTTTTGGCGTGCCAGGCGTAACAATAGAGTATTTAAAGTATTTTGCTAAAAATAATCCATTGGATAAATCAGGTAATCTAGCTCAAGATCTAAAAAAAGTTGAGTATCTGCCTGCAAGTATGCAAGCCTTATTTTCGCAGGAAGTAGGTAATCTTACCGAAGAAGATAAAAGTATTTTATCAATATGTGCTGCCGAAGGTGTTGAGTTTACTGTTTCTTTAGTTTCAAGACTTTTGAATTTAGATGTATTGACGGCTATCAAAAAGCTAAGAGCTATTCAAAATAGAACTAATTTGATTAAAAGTATTGGAGCTCATTTTAGATATGGCGAAAAAACTACTGTATATAGATTTGTTCAAGGATTTTATCAATCATTTTTCGAAAGACAACTCGAATTTGAAGAATATATAGCTCTCCATGGTGA
>JAUQWR010000629.1 GCA_030835065.1 Candidatus Kapaibacterium sp. | reverse complement strand
TTGTGCTGCAGTACTGGCGTCCTTACAATTATTTGCACAAGATAAGTTGGACCTGACTTTAGAAAAAGCTGTTGAAATAGGATTGCAATCCAGCAAAACAATTGCCATTAGTAATTCAAAAGTAGAAGCTGCAAAAGCCAGGGCAGACGAAGCTGACGCCGCAATGTATCCTACTCTTAGGCTAAACGGATCTTACTCTAGATTAAGTGAAGTTAAGCCTTTTTCATTTAAAATCCCTGTCGGAAACAACCAGTATATTGAAAATACATTATCTCCTTCGATTGTTAACAATTATTCTGCCAAACTGAGCTTAAACCAGCCCCTATTTGTGGGCAATAGGCTTAGTGCTAATTCGGAATTAGCTGATTTTAATGCATTGGCAAGCGAAGAAGATTTGAAAAAAGATAAGATTCAATTAGTTCATGATATAAAAACTGCTTATTGGGCATTATTCAAAATTATCGAAACAATAAAGTCTCTTGATGAAAATATTAATCAGACCAAAGCTCATCTTAAAGATCTCGAAAATATGATGGAAGTTGGTTTGGCAACTAATAATGATGTTTTGAAAGTCAAAGTGCAGTTGACCAATCTTGAATACTCAAAATTGGACCTGGAATCTGGTCTTGATGCAGCAATGATGTCTTTAAATAATGCACTTGGTATCAAAATCGATTCAAAGATAAATCCAATAAGCCAACCAAACGAAATAAGCGAAATGGTATTAGACGAGCAAGTCCTAATGGAATCTGCAAAGCAAAGCCGAGCCGACTTGAAGTCGATGGATTTCAGGGTTAAAGCAAGCCAAGCTGCAGTTACTATTTCCAAAGCCGGCTGGTATCCACAAATTAGCTTTTCTGCTAATTATACTTATGCCAATCCCAATCAAAGGTATTTTCCCCAACGTGAGGAATTCAAGGGATCTTGGGATATGGGTTTGAGTTTGAGTTATGATATATGGAACTGGAATACAAGTGGATATCAATCAGCTCAGGCTAATGCTAATTTAGACCAAACAGTGATTGCATATAATCAAATACTCGACTTCGTAAAGCTTGAGGTTTCACAATCGGTTATAGGGGTAAGAAAAGCTATGGCTAAGATTCCTGTTGCCGAGGAAGGAGTCAGACAAGCTGATGAAAATTATAGAGTAACTTACGAAAAGTTTAAATCCGGACTTGCAACTAATACGGATTTGCTAGACGCTGAGTCGGCTTTATTAATTTCAAAAATCAATAAAATATCGGCACTTGCTGATATTGAAATTGCAAAAGCAAAATTAGAAAAATCAATAGGCAAATAATTAAATAGGTGATAAATGAAAAAATTATTGATAATTGCGGCTGTTCTTATTGTTGTTGTAGGTATGTTTGCAATTATGTTTATGAATAAGGCAAAAAATCAAGCTAAAGCAAAAAGTACTCAAATTGAAAACATATTTCCTGTGAATGTAGCGATTGCAAATTTTGAATCGATGAATGAAGATTTGTCTTATGTCGGTACGACTTATGCAAAAAGCGAAGTTAATGTTGTAGCTGAGGTTGCCGGTAGAGTGGTCGCAGTTAATGTTAATGTCGGTGATAGGATTTCTGCAGGCAAAGAAATTGCAAGACTGGACGACGAATTGAAAAAAGCTGCCGTTGCTGCTGCAGAAGCAAATTATGAGAAAACAAAAAGTGATTTAGATAGATATACAAAATTATTAAAAGAAAAATCAGTAAATGAAGTGCAGTTTGAACAAGCAAAACTTGCTTTTGCAAATGCTGAAAATCAATTGATTATTGCAAAACGTCAATTTAGCGATACTAAAATCAAATCACCTATTTCGGGTGTAGTAACTACTAAAATGGTCGAGGTTGGTACTTATCTTAATGTTGCCAATCCTGTAGTAAATATTGTCGATATTTCATCACTGAAGATTAAAGTAAATGTACCCGAATCTGATGTTTTTAAAATTAAAGTGGGCGATATTGCAGAATTAGAGACTGATGTTTATCCAAACGTAAAATTTAGCGGCAAAATTTCAAATATTAATGCTAAAGGCGACGAAGCTCATACTTTTTTGGTCGAAATTAATATTCCAAAT
>JAUQWR010000628.1 GCA_030835065.1 Candidatus Kapaibacterium sp. | reverse complement strand
TAAATCTAATTCTTCGCCATCAAGAATTTCTCTTTCGAGAAGAATTTTTGATGTTTTGTGTAACATACTTAAATTGTCTTTCAATAATTGCTCAGCTTTGTCGCTTGCATTTAAAAGAATTTTTCTAACTTCGTTGTCGATAATTTGAGCTGTTTGTTCGCTATGGTCTCTTGGTTGAGAAATATCTCTGCCCAAAAATACTTCTTCGTGTTGGTTAGCATAAGTAACAGGACCAACCACTTCGCTCATGCCCCATTCGCAAACCATTTTGCGAGCTAATTTAGTAGCTCTTTGGAGGTCGTTGGAAGCACCAGTAGATAAGTTGCCGAAAACTATCTTTTCAGCAGCTCTTCCGGCTAGAAGCATAATAATCTGAGCATCAATATATTCTCTTGAGAAAGAATGATGATCTTCGCTAGGAAGATAAGAAGTAACACCCAAAGCGCGACCGCGAGGGATAATTGTTACTTTATGAACGGGATCTGCATGAGGAATAAGCTTACCAACCAGAGCATGCCCCATTTCGTGATAAGCAGTCATTTCTTTTTCTTTAGGTGAAATAACTAAACTCTTACGCTCAATACCCATCAAAACTTTATCTTTAGCATTTTCGAAATCATACATAGTTACCTTGTCGCTATTGCGACGAGCAGCTAATAGAGCAGCTTCGTTTACAATATTTGCAATATCAGCACCTGCAAGTCCTGGAGTACCTTTAGCTAATACTTCGACATTTACGTCCGGACCTAAAGGAATTTTTTTAGTATGAACTTTAAATATACCTTCACGACCTTTAACGTCTGGTCTATCTACAACAACTTGTCTATCGAAACGACCGGGGCGCAAAAGAGCAGGATCTAAAACGTCTGGTCTGTTTGTAGCAGCAATGATAATTACACCACTATTTTGTTCGAAACCATCCATTTCTACAAGTAATTGATTAAGAGTTTGTTCTCTTTCATCATGACCACCACCAAGACCGGCACCACGATGACGACCAACAGCATCAATTTCGTCGATAAAAACGATACAAGGAGAGTTCTTTTTTGCCTGTTCAAACAAATCACGAACGCGGCTTGCACCAACACCTACAAACATTTCGACAAAGTCTGCACCAGAAATACTAAAGAAAGGAACACCAGCTTCGCCGGCTACAGCACGAGCTAATAGTGTTTTGCCGGTACCGGGAGGACCTAAAAGCAAAACACCTTTAGGAATCTTACCGCCCAATCTTTGAAACTTACCAGGTTCTTTCAAAAAGTCGATAACTTCTACCAACTCATATTTAGCTTCATCAGCGCCAGCCACGTCACTGAAAGTAACTTTAGGTGAGTTTTCATTAAGCAGTTTGGCTCTTGATTTTCCAAAAGAGAAAAGCCCTTTGGAGCCACCACCGCCATTTTGCATTCTTCTAAAGAAGAAAATATATATACCGAGCAATACAATCCATGGTAAAAACGATAAAATACCACTCCACCAAGCATTGTCGCCATCTTCATAGGAAATATATATACCTTTAGCTGCCCATAATTTTTCAGTTTCTGAGTCAACAAATCCTAATTTAGTAGAAAAATACTTTACTTCTCTGCTTTTTCCACCATTATCCATATTAATAGTTTGTTTCAATTCGCCTCGAAACTCAAAATCATTTAATTTGGATTTAAATACTTTGGCTGATTTAATCATATCTTGGTCAAGAAATTTCTTATAATCAGAATATGAAACAGGCATTTCTTGGCGTTGAGCACCTTCCATAAACACATAAACAGTAAGAATAGAGGCACCAATAATCATCCAAATCATTATGTTTTTGAAAAAGTTCTGTTGAGAATTTTTTCCGTCTCCCATTTTCTTAAAATCATTCAAAGGATTTTTCTTATCCTTATTCCCTTGATCGGGTTTTTCGCTCATCCAATTCCTCCGGATATTTCATCTTTAACTTTTATCAAAGCTATTTGACGTATTTTTATTCATGATAATTTTATTTTTACATGAAAATAAACAATAAAATTAGTTGAAATTTATCAAATAATAAAAAAAAATCAATAAAAACTCATTTTTTATGCTAAATTTAACTCTCTTTTTAGAGTAAGAACAGTAATTTCGGGGTATATTCCAATACGTAATGGAGGACCAGTCATGCCGACACCACGATTTATATAAAGGAACTGATCCTTTTCGGTATATAATCCAGCCCATTGTTTATAAACCATACTTGCAAAAGAATATTCTTTATTAAAAGCATTAAAACCAAATTGTCCGCCATGTGTATGACCAGAAAGCATCAGATCTACTTTGCGTTTGCCAACAATTTCACTGTCCCAATTTGTAGGGTCGTGACATAACAATATAATTGGCTCATTTTCATTTAGCCCTGCTAACGCTTTATCAAAATCTGCAAATTTTTGATTCATACCTTGATTATCAACACCTGCAATCTGAATTACACCTTTGCCTGTGTTTACTATTTGATTTTCGTTAATTAATACTCTTATTCCATTATTTTCGAACTCATCAACCATTTGTTTAAGCAAATCATCAGTCATATAATGGTCGTGATTGCCAAGACAAGCGTATATTCCAAATTTAGCATGAATTTTATAAAGATCATCTCTAATAATTTTTAATTCATCACGATGGAAATTAACAAAATCTCCGGTGAGAACAACAATATCAGGATCTAACAGATTGATATTAAATACAATCTGTCTGAATGCATTAGGGCTTATATATGATCCTGCATGTAAATCGCTTATTTGTACAATTTTGAAATCACCAAGATGTTCAGGCAAATTATATAAGAAGATATCTTCTCTGATAGTTTTAATATTATACGGAGATTTCAAGATATTATATCCAATGCTTGCAAAAGGTATTGCAGCAAGTGCCCATCCAGTTGTCTGAACAAATTCTCTTCTACTGCTTAAATTTTCAATTTCAGGACTTGTTTTTTTTCTTCTTATTTTGTTGATTATTGTTTTAACAAAAGAAATCAAATCTTTAATTAGCAAAAAAGGAACAATTACAATTTTAGGCAGATACCAGAAAGTTGTAATAGCATAGAGAACCATAATAATTGTATTAGGAGATGGACTTAAAAATCTAATATAACTAATGCCTATATTTAAGATAAAGAAAGATAAAACCAAAACCATAGGAATAGTTCTAAATAACTTATTCATAGATTTGGACTTAGCAAACTTATTCCAATGATAGACCACATATAAGTCCAAGATTGCAAGCATAAGTCCCAAAATCAATATAAAAGGAATGAATTTTGCCATAATTAATTCATCAACAATTCACAAATTATTAAACCAAGACGTTATTCTTCATATATTCGTTTTAAAGAAAATAAAGTTTCATTAAAGAATCCAAAGATAAAACAGAATAAAATTAAGAAATTGTAAGGAAGTTTGTCTCGACAAAATCATTAAAATAAAGAATATATTATCTGTTTTAATTTGATTTTCTCAATAATATTAATTAAGTTTGCTTTGGGTGCTGGTGATTTTAAAAAAAATGTATAGTAGGAGTGCTTTATCGGGGGCATTGTTTACTTATATTCTCGAAAACAGTTCAACGACAAGTCAATAAGCGAATCTTGTTTTAATTTTTATTATTTATTGTAAAAAAATATAATTGTTTGGAAAAACGAATAATTAAACTATTATTTATACACAAATTAAAAGAGCTTATGGGAATGTTCAATTTTCTACGGTCAACCATCATTAGTAAAGTGGTAATGGCTGTAACCGGGTTAGTGCTGTTATTATTCCTTGTGGGCCACATGGCAGGGAATATGCAGGTATTTCTCGGAAGAGAAACCTATAATCACTATGCACAAATGCTGCAAAGCCTTGGCGAATTTTTATGGATAATTCGCGGTGTATTGCTTGTGTCTTTGATTTTGCATATTATTACATCGGTAAGCCTTAGTGCACGCAACATGGCTGCAAAACCTGTGAAATACAAGGTTAAAAAGTATGTAAATGCCAAAATCAACTCCCGCTCGATGCTTATTACTGGCATCATGATATTCGCTTTTGTTACTTATCACTTATTACATTTAACTGCCGGAATTACAAATCCAGAGCATTACAATCATAAAGAATATTACGAAAGCAACTCTTTTGTAAGTTCTAGTG
>JAUQWR010000627.1 GCA_030835065.1 Candidatus Kapaibacterium sp. | reverse complement strand
ATTTGTTCCATGGTGCTCATGATCCCGGCAAATTAAGAGGTACAATAGAGCTTAGAGTTAATCCTTATTTGAAAGAATTAGAGCCGGGAGAAACTGCTAAGTTTTCTATTGCCTTATTTAATCAGAAAACCGGGCATAAGTTCCCTACTGGTTCTGTAGAAGATAGGATTGTTTGGATGCATATCGAGGCTGTTGATTCCAAAGGTAAAGTATATCATATTCCTGTTGACAAAAAAGGATTTAAAGGAGAAGAATATACAATAGCAGACGATATCCTGGCATATCAAGATATGGGTATTCCTTTAAAAGATAATGGATTTAAAGGTGTGCAACGCGATGGTATCCCAAAAGGCGATAGAATATTTAGAATGCCGTATTTTACTAAAGATGGTATCATGACTATTCAACAATGGAATACTGCTTCTTTAGGTGTTGATTATCGTATTGGTCCACGAGAAACCAAGATGGAAACTGCTACATTTAAATTGCCAGATAATATTCCTCCAGGTAAACTTACTGTAACTGCTGTCTTAAATTATCAGCTTTTAGTAAAGCCTGTTGCCGATTTCTTAAAGGTTCCGGCAGAAGAATCTCAAATTGTTGAAATTAATAGACATTCTACTACAATTACAATTTTACCATAAGGAGATTATCATGAAAAAAATTATTTATATATCTGTAATTCTTGTTTTAGGCATATTAATAAATTATGATGCTTATTCAATTCCTGCTTTTGCAAGGCAATATAGCTTGTCGTGCAAAACTTGCCATGCTCCTGCTCCAAAATTAAAACCTTATGGTGAAGAATTTGCCGCTAATGGATTTCAGCTTAAAGATATCGAAGCTCCTAGATATTTTCAGGAAACTGGTGATGACAAGCTATCTTTGATGCGTAGTTTGCCTGTGGCTATCAGACTTGATGTTGGTGCTTCTTATAATACTTATAATAACAAGAGTGGGGATTTTTCATCACCTTATATTATAAAACTTCTCTCTGGTGGTGCTATATCTAAAGATATTTCCTATTATTTCTACTTTTTCTTTAGCGAAAGAGGTGAGATTGCTGGTATTGAAGATGCGTACATTATGTTTAATGATTTGTTTGATATTGATTTGGATTTGTATCTTGGTCAGTTTCAAATCTGTGATCCTCTTTTCAAAAGGGAATTGAGACTTACTTTCGAAGACTACGAAATTTATAGAACAAAAATTGGTTTAAACAATGCTAATTTGACTTACGATAGGGGAGCTTTAGTTACTTTAGGGCTCGAAACTGGCACTGATATTATGCTTGAAATTGTCAATGGCAATGGTATTCATGCTGCTGATGATAATAAAGTATTCGATAACGATAAAAATAAAAATATTTTTGTAAGAGCATCTCAAGAAATTACTGATTTTTTGAGAGTTGGTGCTTTTGGATATTTTGGCAGGCAAGATCTTAATAATGAATTAAATAAATCAACTGCTAAATTTAATTTATTCGGACCCGATTTTACAATTAAATATAAGGATATTGCTGAGCTTAATTGCCAATATGTATTGAGAAATGATGAAGATGTTTTATTAGACGAACAGTCTGCTCCTTCAAAAAAATTAGAAACTCAAGGTGGTTTTGCTGAATTAATTATCACTCCTCGTGGTGATGAAACTGGTCCTTATGGTGTCTTGCTCTACAACACAATAAGTAGTGATATTAAAGAACTCGATAAATCTACTTTTACCATTCATCTTGGTCATGCAATAAAACGCAATCTGAGATTTTATCTCGAAGGCACATATAATGATTTAAAGAAAGATGATGATTACTTTAGAATTAATTTGGGCTTGATGAGCGGATTTTAAATTATATAAGCAACCCCGAAATTTTCGGGGTTGTTTTTTTATCGTTCTAATTTTTTTCTTACTTCTTCTATTACATGCTCTATTTCTATCAGATCCATACATGTATAATTCATAAAACAGACCAGATTAGTACAAGCACATTTCGATTTATCCAGAATTGTTGCATTTTCATTTATTGGTTCGAAACTTTTAGGTCCTGGTCCTAATAATGATATGCTTTTCAAATTGGCTAAATGAGCTAAATGCCTTGGACCGCTGTCTATTCCAATAAACAAATCAAAAAATGGTAAAGCCATCAAAAGACTCTTAATATTCATTTTTTTTATTAATGAATATACAGGAAAATCTAAAGCTGCAGATATTTCTTTAAATGACTTTTCTTCTTGCTCTCCAGATCCAACAAAAATGAATGAGTAATTATCTTCCGAGTGAAGCTTTTTGATAAGTTCTATCCATTTTTTATTGTTCCAAAATTTTATTTCCCAGCCCGAACCAGTGTGTATAACAATTCTCTTGGTATTTTCAGTTTGTTTAAAAATTGAATGCGATTTAATATTATCTAAATCTTGTGCTGAAAAATCGAACATTTTATTTAATTCCAGCTTGTTGATATTAAGATTTTCTTCGCCAACGATTTCAAAATTTACTTCAGTAAGTTGTTTAAGATGTTCTTTGCCGGCAGCAGCTCCAAACATATTCATACCTAATTTAAGATAAGTGCCCAGATAAGTTCTTATGCTTTTAAATTCGATTCTATTAAGTAATTGAAGAATTTTATTAGGTAAGCGCATAATCAAAACATAATCATATTCTGGCGACAAATCTAAATAAGCAATATCCCGAGCATCAGGTTTATTGAAAATTGTTTTCATTGTAAGTACTTTATTCAATCCTTTTATGCTTTTAGATAGATCTAATAGAGGAGGAGCCACTACCATATCGATTTTTGCGCCATTATGTTTGTCGATAAAATAACTTAAAGCGGGAAGTGAGACAACAAAATCTCCAATTAAACTTGTATTTATTATCAATATACTTTTGGGATTTTCGATTGGTTTTGATTTGTTTGCATATAAAGCATTGACACGAATTAGTAAGGGAAATTCTTTGAAAATATTGAAATAGCCGTAATTTATCCTATCCTTCATGTATAATTTTGAGTCACGAAGTTTATCTCTATAAATGAGATGGGGGCGATTTGGCTTTTTAATCTTAAGTTCAATCATAATAAAATCCTTATAATGTTTAATTTTACTACGATGCAAAAATTAAAAAGTTATGTTAAATCTTGATTTATTTTGTGTTATAAAATATAAAAGGCTTCGATATACTTATAAACAATATCGAAGCCTTCAATCTTTTAAATGAATATATTAGTTTATATATTTATCATAAATTTTGGATAAAACCGGGATTAAATCTTTAACTTTTTTGATTTCAGGAGCTAAAAATCTATCTGTTTTTAAGAAATTATTATCATTTTTATATAGTAAATCAGAATTTTTAACTGTTTTGTAAAATTCATAAGATACCGGAGCTAATGCTTTTTCAGGATTAGATTCTAAACCAACACCAGCAAATTGTTCTAATCTTAAAGAAACGGCATACAATCCGGTCATAATGGCAATGGCAAGAATTTTTTCGACATTATCAATAATTTGGATTGCCTGACGAGCAGCGATAGTGCCCATCGACACGTGATCTTCAGTATTTTCGCATGTAGGAATTGAATCTGCTGAAGCAGGATGTACGAGTACTTTATTTTCTGAAGCAACAGCAGCCGCAGCATATTGAGTAATCATCAAGCCAGAGTTCAAACCACTATTGCCAACTAAGAAAGCAGGAAGACAATCATTAGTAGCTGAATCTACCATTTTATTAATTTGGCGTTCAGTAATATTTCCTATTTCTGAAATAGCTAATTTGAGATAGTCCATTACAAGGGCAATTGGTTGACCATGGAAATTGCCACCAGAAATCACCATATCTTCATCAGCGAAAATTAGTGGATTATCGCATGCTGCATTCAATTCGCCATCAACGATCGAAATTACATGATCGATAGCTGCTTTAGAAGCACCAATCACCTGAGGAATACATCTTATTGAATAGGAGTCTTGTGGTTTCCATTTCTTTTTTGCAAAAGCAAGTATATTTGCCGCAGAATCTTCGCCTTCGGCTTTCAAAATATTTATCAAAATATCTGGTATTTGTTCTTGTTTGCTTGCTTCTTTAGTTTCGTTTATTTTATTAAGAATTTCGTTGGCTTTTTGAGATTTGACAATTTTATTATCTACAAAATGCTTAACAATTTCTTTTTGAGTAATGCCAATTAATGAAGAGCCATTAAGAATTTTTGAAAGAGAAGCAGCAATATCAATCTGACCTTTATGGTTTCTAGCTTGATGAATTCCGGCAAAAGAAAAGGCTTCTTTTCTAGCTCCTAAAGCTTCAAAAATAAGAGATGATGAAAGTAGGGAAGTCTTGAGCAATTTTTCTGCTTTGTCTAAAGCTATTGTAGCTACAGCTGCCATAATAGTAGTACCATTATTAAGAGCCAATCCTTCTTTGTAGCTTAATTTAATAGGTTTAAAATTGATTGAAGCAGCTTCTTCAGATTTTGCAAAATCTTCGGTATTCCAATGCTTTCCATTATATTCAATTTCGCCTTCACCAATTAGTGGAAGAGCCATATGCGAAAGAGGGCATAAGTCGCCGCTTGCACCAACTGAGCCTTGCTCTGGTATTAATGGATGGATATTGTTGTTTATCAAAAACTCAAGTTGCTTTACTGTTTCCAGTCTAATGCCTGAAAATCCTTTTAACAGAGTATTTAACCTGATAGCCATTATAGCTCTTGAAGTTTCTATTGGGAAGTAATCACCTACTCCGCAGGCATGCGACCTTAACAAATTAACTTGTAGTTCTTCTGCTTGTTCTACCTTTATGTGTTTATCTACGTTTGAACCGAATCCAGTAGTAACTCCATATACAATACTTCCATCAGCTACTTTTTGTTCGATATATTTTCTGCTTTTTTCAATTTTACTTGTATCGATAGATACTTTAGCGTAATTAAATGCGATATCAATTACTTGATGTCGTGTTAAGTCCGAGCCGTTTAGAATAATAGATTCCATTTTTTATCACTATATATTTCAAAATTATCATTTTTTCCAAACAACAAAATTAAGAAAAAACTATATGAACACAAACTTATATAAATAATTCAATGATATATAAATCTTGAAATTAAGAATTGAATAAGCTTTTATCAATCAGATGGTAATAGGAGTGATGATTTTTATATATAAAAAAATGTGGCTGTCTAATAATTGATAACTAATTGTCAGAAATAGACATAATAAATATATCAATTATTAAAGCAGCCACAAATATCAATATGAATCTAATAATTATATTTACTTTCTTTTTATCTAAGCTTAAAGAGAAAAGGAATAGAAATATAACATTCGACGGGCTTATCGTTAAAATCTATTCCAGGTTCAAATTTCGCCTCTTTAATTGCTTTCAAAGCAGATTCTATAAAGATTTTATTAGTAGCACTTTCGATAATAGCTTTTTTTGCTTTTCCTTCTAAGGTAACAAGTACTCGTAAAACAACCCTACCTTCTAACCTTTGTTTTACTGCTTCTTCTGGATAAACAATTAATTTGGTTAATTCTGTTAAATCAATTTTCGGTTCTTCTTTTAGTTGAATAAATTCATCCGCATCTTTGCTGTAACTAGTATCAATTATTTGTGCAAGTGCTCTACTCCTGGTTGTTTGATTGTCGTTGAACAACATTAATA
>JAUQWR010000626.1 GCA_030835065.1 Candidatus Kapaibacterium sp. | reverse complement strand
TTTCATATTCATTGCCATTTGATTGGAGGAAGACCTCTAAACTGGCCTCCTGGATGATTTCATGATTCCAAATTTTTAGTCTAATTTTAAAGCCATTTTTTTATTAAAGATGGCTTTATTAATTTTGTATCTTACTAATTTGAGGATTGAATGGATTTATTGAGTATTTCAAGACAAGTATTTCAAGACGAAATAGATGCACTGATTAAAACAAAATCATTACTGAACTCTGAATTTGAAGAAGCTGTCAGATTAATTGCTAATTCACATAAAGTTATTATTGCAGGTGTTGGAAAGTCAGGAATAATTGGAAAAAAGATTGCTGCTACATTTTCAAGTGTAGGAGTTTCTTCTGTTTTTCTTCATCCGGTAGATGCTCTTCATGGAGATATTGGTATTGTTCAGGAAGGCGATGTTGCAATACTTCTTTCTAAAAGTGGTAATACAGAAGAATTAGTAAAGTTTATACCATTTATTAAAATGAGAAATGCGAAAATAATTGCCATTGTTGGTAATAAAGATTCATATTTATCGAGACATGCGGATATTTCGCTCGATGGTTCTGTAGAAAAAGAAGCATGTCCATTTAATCTTGCTCCTACAAGCTCTACAACAGTTGCACTTGCTATTGGCGATGCTTTAGCTGTATGCACAATGAAACTGCGCAATTTTACTATGGAAGAATTTTCTAAACTTCATCCATTAGGACAAATCGGAAGAACAGTAACACTCAAAGTAAAAGATGTGATGCATACTGGTGAGAAAATCCCTCGTGTAGCTATAGACAGCGATTTTAAAACTGCTATAATTGAAATGTCAAAAAAACCTCTTGGTTGCGTTGTTGTTACAAACGACAATTTTGATTTATTTGGGATGCTTACAGATGGAGATATACGTAGGACACTAAGTAATGTTGATGACCTTAGAGGAATATCAGTATCAGAAATAATGACTAAAAAGCCTGTAACTGTAGGCGATGAAGCATTTCTAATAGAGGCATTAGCTTTAATGGAAAATAGAACAAGTCAGATAAATGTATTACCTGTAGTAGATAGTGCAAATAAAGTAATTGGTATAATAAGACTACACGATATTGTGCAAAGCACAACTTAATGCTATCTTAAAGGTTTGGAATTTGAAGCCGGTTTTATTGTTTGAATCGAAGCCGGCTCTATTGTTCTAACTGGTTGTGTGTCTTTCTTCTTTTTATATCTTTTTGTAGCTGGAAGCGGTGCAGTATTAGCATCGACTCCTGAGGTTGAATCATTTTTCCATGGTGAGCTATTAATTACTTCAGTCTTAGTAATTTTAATATTTTTGACTACAGATCCCTTTTTCCCGAAAGAAGGAATAGGAACTCCATTTCTCATAAATTCAATAGCACCGTAGTTGCCTTGATTGATAACGATATATTCAGTAGCAGACCATTGTTTTTCCATAGGTGGAGTCATAAGCACTTCTTCGCTTTCTTTACCATCAATTTCAATCTTTAGCCAAGCAGTATCAATTGCTTTTGCAGTAATTGTCAAACTATCAGGCTTATCGAAATAGGATAGCAAGCTATTGCCTTTGTCTACAACAGTTGTATCGCTACCAGCTTGAGAATTAGTTTCTGAAGAACTAAAAAAAGTCTTTCCATCAAAGAAAAAAGTAAAATATAAAGCTAAAAACAAAATTAGTGCAACTACACCGTAAATGATATAATTAACAATAGCAGGATTAATACCACTTTTTATCTTTTTCTGCTTAAAAATTTCAGAATAATCAGTATTAGGGATTTCACTTGGAGCAGGATCAACAACCTTTTTCTTTTTTTGTTTTTTTTCGATAGGCTTTTCAATAATGACAGACTCTTCGATATTTTCTTTTTTTTCAGTAGTTTTTACTTCATCATGTTGGACTTCATTTTTAGAATTTGATGTTTCAAAAAACTTAGAATCGTCGATATTTAAGAACTGCGCATAAGTCTTAATGAAAGACTTAATGTAAACTAAAGGCATAATTTCAAAGTTGCCTTCTTCTATTGCTTCAATTACATAAGTTCTTATCTTTGTTGCATCACTTACTTCATCAATACTAAGATTTTTTTTCAATCTAGCAGTTTTTAATATTTTTCCGACGTTTTCCATAATAACTAGTAAAAATTTATCATTAATCTGTCAATTCTTTAATAAAAAATACTTAACTTGCTTTTCGGTTTTGTTAACTAATAAGCATTTAAGTATGTTTTTAAATTTCAAAGTTCGAAATAATGTAAATATAATAACAAAGAACGTACCAAATTACAATAAATATTTGAAAAAAAATAAGATATTTTTAAATTCTTTTATATTGTTGATATTTTGTACTAATTACTTGTTTTCACAAGATACTACATTGATTTCGCAAAATATTACCGAGAGTATTAGTACTGATACAATAGCTACTTATGGAGATAGCAGCAAAATAGCTAATGATTATGAGTTAGTTTATAGTCCTGATGAGTTTATGTATGCTGATACTCGAAGATGGACCATAACAGGCGACTTGCCTAATAGAACAACAGATATCAAACCATGGAATTTTGCAATATTTACAGGTACATTTTCCGGTTTTATGGTTGCCCAACATATTATTCAGATGGAAACAATATGGAAGGAACAGACAAAATTTAAAATAATGGAAGATGGTCCTTATGCATTTTATTCAGACAAGGCAGGGCATCTATTTGGTACATATTTAGTATCATACTCAATGTCTGAAGGATTTCTTCAAAGCGGTCTCAGCTGGGATGCTGCAACTATTTGGGGTGCTGCTATGGGGCTAAGCTACCAGACATATGTAGAAGTATTAGATGGCTATGGCAAAGGCTGGGGATTTAGCCCTTCAGATTTTTATATGGATGTGGCTGGAGCTGGACTTTTTGTAGCTCAGAGATATTTTCCGGTATTACAAAATTTTACTGTTAAATTTCAATATTTTCCAGCACCTTGGTTTGGGGAGAAAAAAAGAGTTCCATCTGAGATGTTTATTGATGATTATAGCTCACACACACTTTGGATGAGTGTTAATGTATATAATTTATTGCCGGAATCTGCAAAGAAGTATTGGATAAATGGGATTGATATTGCCTTGGGTTATGCTGCACGCAACTTGACTGATGTAATGCACCAAAATGAATATCAAGGAAAACCATCAAAAAATGCAGTAGAATGGAATGGCTACTACGCAAATCCGAAATTTATCATGGCATTGGATTATAATTTGGTAAAAATTCTTCCAGATGGTGGATATTTTTGGAATTGGCTGAAGCAAACTTTGAATTTATTTAAACTTCCATCACCAGCAATAGAATTTGGTATAAATGAAAAGCCAAAATACTATATTTTATACCCATTCAAAATTTAATTTTTTTATCTCTTTACTGTTTAATATTTAGGCATGTCTTATTCAGTATTTAAATCAATAAAATACAAAAATAAGGCGTGCCTAATATTCAATAATACATATCCGGTCTTCTATCATTAAATAAATGGTTGATGGAATTGAAGTGCTTGTTCCTTGTTTCATGAGGAATGATTTCAGCACTAATCACTGTTTCATTATAAATATCAGCCTCTGCAATACATTTGCCATTATAAGAATAAACAGCAGAACGTCCGTTAAAGAATAATTCTTCTTCATTACGTTTTTCAGTGCCGATTCTATTTGCAACTGCAAGATATACTTTGTTTTCGATAGATCTTGCAGGCATAACTAGATGCCAAATTTCAGTAACTAGATTAGAAGGGCAAATAATTATATCAGCACCTTTAAGAGCCAGAGTTCGTGCTGATTCGGGAAATCTCCAATCATAGCAAATCATCAAACCAATCTTTATATCCCAATCAGGATAATTGATTACAAAAAAGCCGCTATTACCTTCAGCAAATACATCTCTTTCTTTATAAAAAAGATGTGTCTTGCGATATATACGAGTATAGGATTGGTCAGGAAATACAGCTATGGCAGAATTATAAACAACATTTGAATCTAACTCAGCAAATCCTGAGACAATTATTTTGTTGAGTTTGCTAGCATACTCTTGTAATTTTTGCAAAACAGGGTGGTCTTTAGTGAAGGAGTATTGCTTAAGCTCATCCTTATCAGTAAAAAAGTAACCAGAAAAAGCTAGTTCAGGAAATACTATGATATCGGATTGAATGTTTTCGATATATTCGAAAATGCGATTAGAATTTAAATCTATATCGGCTAAAACGGGGCAAAATTGAACTAAAGATATTTGCATAAGATATTCATAAAAATTCATTATATGTTAAATT
>JAUQWR010000625.1 GCA_030835065.1 Candidatus Kapaibacterium sp. | reverse complement strand
GCTGAATAAATAACGCAAACGTCAAGAACATATTCGAGGAGCGAACGAAATGCCGACTGTTCCAGGCACCAAAAAGCTAAATAAATTTACCAGAGAGTTACGAGGATCATTTGGTCGATTCAAGACCGACCATAGCTATCAGCTCTATTATTTGAGCACGAGTATTCCTATCGACGACATAGGAGATCTCTCAACAGCATCAGAACTATTTGGCGCCGACAAGATTGAATTTGAAGAACTCATCCAACGCGACATCGATCATAGTCGCGTCCGAAAAATTGCCAACGATTACTTAAGCCAAGGACAAGGGCGGGTTATATTTTTTCCACCGCTGCTGGCGTGCGTACTGCTAATCGGAAACGACGGGAGTCTTATTAAGCAGTATTCCGAAATTAACCATGAAGCAATTTTGGATGGCGATGATGAGTCAATACTGAGAACAACTTGGGAAAAAGATGGTTTTCAACTCGATCTTCCCGTAGCTGACGCTGAATCGTCCGAAAGAAGCATAACCTGGCAAGGTGCCAGCCGCTATATATACGAGTTCGCCACATCCTTGAAGCTTAATCCAAAACGCGCCAAGCTCGTAGTATTGGATGGACAACACCGCTTAGAAGCCCTGCGCCTACTAAAGAAGAATCCAGATCAGCAGGCGATTGTTTCTGGCCTGGAAGTTCCTGTATGTATTGTTTGGGCCCCCGAGGCTATTGCGGCTCAAGCAGCAGCCGAAAATATCACCCAAGACTTCCGCGAGCTATTTGTAAGAGTTAACTCAGAGCCACGAAAAGTAAGTGGCCATTTCATAACTTTGCTGAAAGACGACAGCTACTCAGCAATGGCAGTCCGTCGTCTTGCTGACAGATGGAAGGCAATCGAACAACCAGGGTCGTGGAGCAGACTACATTTGCTTGAGTGGAACACACGTGAGGACGAACGCGCCGATGTCAGAACGCGAGATTTCTCCATCACCACTGTTTCGATCATTGCCAAAGTGCTGGACGATCATTTGTTTTCGGCCGGCGCGGCGCCAGAAGTTCTTCGACTTGATCAAAGCTCATCGAAATTCGAAGAAGTTGATTCGGAGTTCGCTTGGGATGGATTGGTAGACAAGACTCAAAAGACGAAAGTCGACACTCTGGTTAAGCAACACATAGACGATATTCTCATCCCCGCACTCGACACTCTACTCAGAACACCGACACCATATGCACGTCTAGAGATGGCACTAGGGCAAGCTTTCAACAAGCTTCACGAGAAGGTTTCGGAAAATAACAGCTCGTTTATGGGCGTGAAGGCAGTCTTGGCTGCATATATATATCGAGAAGATGAAATATTCGAAGAAAGCACCCTTGGAGCATACATCGATTTCAAACGTTGGATAGACACAGACCCAAATGACAAGATTTACCTCTTAGCGGTATTTCAGCAGGCCTTGCTGCGATTTTGGCTAAAGCTCTCAGCGGTTCTAAAACCTTTCGGAGTAGATGCAAAAACCTGCTCTAGTCTTGCCGTAGCAGCTCTTGAGAAACTTGTTTTTTCTCAGGCAGACAGATATTTGGGGGCCGACCGAAAGTATACGCGCCGAACACTGTGGAGAAACGAAAACGTCAATTT
>JAUQWR010000624.1 GCA_030835065.1 Candidatus Kapaibacterium sp. | reverse complement strand
AATCTGATTTCTTATAGAACTGCTCTTGATAACGTTATTTTACCAATGGTATTTGCAGAAATATCTGTAAAAGACAGAAAAAAAAGAGCTGCTGAATTGCTCGAATCTGTTGGTTTAGCTGATAGAATGAATCATGTGCCGGCTGAAATGTCGGGTGGTGAAGCACAAAGAGTTGCTATTGCCAGGGCTCTGGCTAATAATCCTGCAATGATATTAGCCGATGAACCTACAGGAAACTTAGATAGTAATACTTCAGATGAAATTATGAACCTGCTCTTAGACTTGAACAAAAATAGAAATATCCCGATTATGATGATTACTCACGAAGCCGAAATTGCTCATAAAGTATCTGATAAGGTTGTTACTCTTTTCGATGGTAAAGTATTAAAAACAGAATACAAAAAGGATGGCAAACTATGAAGTTATATGATGCAATAAATATGGGGCTTTATAACCTTAAGCGTGCTATTCTTAGAACAATCCTTACTACTTTGGGTGTAGTGGTTGGTATTGCAACTCTTAGCTCAATGATTTCTTTCGGCGCTGGAATGGAAAAAAATGTTTTGGAGTCGTTCAAAAAGAATGATTTATTTACAAGTATGGTTGTAAGCTCAAAGAAAATTGATATCGAAGCAGCAATGGAAGGCGATGTGAGCTCGCTTAAAGATACCAGCGAGAAATTTACTGTTTTGAATGATTCGAGTTTGAAGCTAATTCAAAATTTACCGGAAGTGGAAATTGCATTTCCTGAAATATCGCTTCCAGTCAGGTTGAAGTTTAGAGATGTGGATGTAAGAACGAATGTTGCTGCCTTACCATATAAAATGGGCGAATTGCCCCCGTTCAATACGATAGCGTATGGTAAATTTCTTAGCTCTGACTCTTGCACTGATATGGTTGTTTCCAATCGTATGCTTAAAAGATTGAAAATTATTATTAAAGAAAAAGATACTAAAGAACTTACGAAAAAAGAAATAGAAAATGGATATAAATTGTTGCCGATAGATTCTATAATAGGAAAGGAGATTTATTTATATACAGCAACAATGAAGTCAGGCTTTTTGGTTGGAGCTGCAGCTACTGTTATGTTTGGTGGCGAGAAGGCGATGGGGAATATAGCTGATAATGCATTCGAAAACAAAGAATCAAAATTTAGGATTGTTGGAATATTTAAAAAAGACAATCAATTTAGTAGTAGCTTTATTAATAATGATGCTATAATTGCACCAAAAACTGCAAGCGCACTTCCAACACTTGGTTTTGACAATGTTTGGGAAATATTAGGCAATAATTCTGCAAATAAAAGCAAGTATAATAATTTTCAAATTAAAATAAAAGATGCTAAAATGGTAGATGCTGCTAAAGCAAAATTAGAGAAAATGAATTTCAGCGTCGTATCATTTGTAAATCAACTAGACGAAATAAGAAAAGTGTTTTTTGTAATGGATGCAATTCTTGGTGCCATTGGTATTGTATCTCTTTTTGTTGCAGCATTAGGCATTATAAATACAATGGTAATGTCTATATTAGAGAGAACAAAAGAGATTGGAATTATGAAAGCAATTGGCGGGAGTGAATCAGATATCAGGAGAATTTTCTTTATTGAAGCTTCATTAATTGGATTTTTGGGTGGAGTTATTGGTCTGCTTCTTGGGTGGTCAGTTACTTTAGCTGCATCATTTATAATTAATTCTTATGTTTTGCCTTCGGGAGTGCCCGAGGCTAATATATTTTATTTCCCACTTTGGTTGATATTTGGTGCATTAGGATTTTCGATTGTTATTAGCTTATTTGCTGGTCTTTATCCGGCTTATAGAGCAGCAAGAGTAGATCCGGTAATTGCCTTGCGCCATGAATAATAAATATTAGCATAAAAAAATGGGACTGAATCGAAATTTTATTGATTCAGTCCCTTTTAATATAAATTATGCTTTTAGGCTTCGAGTATAGCTTTCACTAGATCAGTAACAATCTTAGGATTTGCTTTGCCTTGCATTTCTTTCATAACTTGTCCGACTAAAAAGCCCATAACATTAGTTTTACCAGCTTTATATTTTTCGATAGTATCAGGATTGTCGGCAATTACTTTTTGAACGATAGCATCGATAGCAGAGCTGTCAGATACTTGAATTAATCCTTTTTCTTTGACAATATCTTTTGGCGATTTGCCATCAGAAATCATTTCTGGGAAAATATCTTTAGCTATACGGCTCGAAATCAAATCTTCAGAGAATAATTCAATTAATTCAGCAATATGAAGAGTATTAAAATTCACTTCATTAATACCAACATTTTTATCACTCAAAATTCTAAGAATTTCGGTCATAATCCAATTGCTTACATGCTTATAATTTCTTTCGTTTTTGTTTACTAATTTTGAGCAAACTTCTTCGTAGAAATCGGCTAAATACTTATCTTCGACCATGATAGCAGCATCATAAGCAGGAATAGAGTATTGGCTGATGAGTCTTTGCTTGCGGGCGTAAGGAAGCTCAGGCATTTCTTTGCTCATCGAATCAATCCAGGAATCAGAAACATTAACTTTTACTAAATCAGGCTCAGGGAAGTATCGATAATCATGCGCAAATTCTTTTGAGCGCATACTTCGGGTTTCGTGTTTGGCACCATCCCAAAGACGAGTTTCTTGAGCAACTCTACCGCCATCTTCTAAAATTTGTATTTGACGATTAATCTCGAATTCGATAGCTTTTTCGACATTTCTGAAACTATTAAGGTTTTTTACTTCGGCTTTAGTACCAAATTTTTCGGCACCACGAAGCCTTACAGAAATATTAGCATCACAACGCAATGCACCTTCTTCCATGTTGCCGGTACAAATGCCGAGATACATAACTATTTGCTTTATATTCATCAAATATTTATAGGCTTCATGAGCTGATCTAATGTCTGGTTCGGATACAATTTCGATCAGAGGAACACCGCAACGGTTCAAATCGACGAGAGTATCAATATCCAAATCATGAATAGATTTGCCAGCATCTTCTTCCATATGGATTCGAGTAATACCAATGGTCTTCTTGCTGTTGTCGTCGAGCTCAATTTCGAGTTTGCCATCATAGCAGATTGGATCTTCGAATTGAGAAATCTGATAGCCCTTAGTCAAATCAGGATAAAAATAATTTTTTCTTGAAAAAGTCGAAATTGGTCTTATCTTGCAATTAGTGGCTAAGCCCATCTTGATAATATAATCGACTAAACTTTTGTTTAGAACGGGCAAAGCACCAGGATGCCCGAGGCAAGTCGGACATGTATTGGTATTTGGTAATGATCCGTATTCTGTGGTACATGTGCAAAAAGCTTTAGTTTTTGTCAACATTTGAGCATGTACTTCTAAGCCAATTACGGCTTCGTATTTTTGATTCATATCTTTTTGCGTATTTTTGAAAATAAACAATTATGCAATTTACGAATAATACGTCAATATTCATATTGTAATTTGAAATATTAAGGATAGAATAATGAGCGAACAAGTCAGGGAAATGTTCGATAAAATAGCTGATAAATATGATTTTTTGAATGATCTGCTCTCATTTGGAATACATCATCAGTGGAGAAAGAAGTCTGTAGCACTTTCTGCAGTCAAATCGGGCGATAAAGTGCTTGATTGTGCCTGCGGTACAGGTGATTTTGCTATCGCATTTGCTAAAAAAGGTGCTTTGGTTACTGCTACTGATTTTGTACCTAAAATGGTCGAGCTGGCTGATAAAAAATTTAAGGAAAAGGGTTTTGATATTAAATCGGAACAAGCAGATGTAATGAATCTTCAGTTTCCTGACAACAGCTTCGATTTCTCTTCAATTAGTTTTGGTATTAGAAATGCCGATAGTTTGGAAAAATCTCTTCAGGAACTTTGCAGAGTAATCAAACCAGGCGGCAAAGTTGTAGTTTTGGAATTTGGACAGCCTAGAGGATTGTTTAAGTATTTATATAAAATATATTCAAAATTGGTGATTCCTATTGTTGGCAGACTGTTTTCGCCAGACAAACAAGCTTATACTTATCTGCCTGAAACTGCAAGTGTGTATCCTTGCAGAGAAAATTTTACAAATATTGCCGATTCATTAGGAATTTTTAAGCATACTTATTGGAAATCTCTAAGTTTTGGTATAGCTTATGTTTATATTTTAGAAAAGAAATAATTAAGGATAAATATGATAGTATTTGACTCAGCCGTGATGCAGACAATATCTCTGCACAAAGTCGGCAATAAATCCAGAGATGAAGAGCTTAGGCTTTCTTCAGGTCCGATTGAGCTTGCAGATGAAATAAAATCTTTATTGATGAGATATTTTTTGTCGCCTTTCAAAAAAGATGAATTCTATAATCTTCATAACGAATCAGATTTGAATTTGAATGCAGTATATACTTTTGCTTCAAAAATTTTCGATAATCCTGATACATTACACGAAAATTCTGTGCATCTGGCAAAGCATTTATACGAACAATCCACCCACCCAAAAATTAATTCTGGTGAGTTTTATGTAGTATATTTCACTGATTGTATTATTTGGGGCGAATTGACCGATGCTATCGGAATTTTTAAGTCTGAATCAAAAGATACATTTTTAAAGATTTATCCTAAACAGAATAATTTTGAGATTAATAAAGAGGATGGTATTAATATAAACAAACTCGACAAAGGGTGTATTATATTGAATACCGAAAAAGAACGCGGGTTTTGTGTTGCTATTGTCGATAATATTTCCAAAGGATCTGAAGCAGTATATTGGAGAGATGATTTTCTTAGCATTAAACCTAGAGAAGATAATTATTATTTTACTCAAAATACAATCAACTTATGCAAAACTTTTATTACCGAAGAACTTCCTAGCGAGGTAGCTGTTTCGAGAGCTGAGCAAGCAGAATTGCTTAATCGATCTGCAGAATATTTCAAAAGTAACGAAGGATTTGATATAGAAGATTTTACAGAAAAGGTAATTGTTGAGCCAAAATACATAGAATCATTTACTGATTTTAAAGATAGATATGAAGACTATCATGGTATTGAATTGGCAGATAATTTTGAAATTAATAATTCAGCAGTAAAACGCCAGGCAAAAATTATGAAAAGTGTAATAAAATTAGATAAAAATTTTCATATTTACGTTCATGGAAAAGCTGAGAATATAGAGCAAGGATACGACGAAGACAAGCATCTGAATTTTTATAAATTATTTTATATAGAAGAATCCTAAAAATTCAAATTCTTTATAATGCAAAATGTTTATCAAATATCTTCATTTTTGTCTTTATCCTGTAGAGATGGGTCTGAACCTGTCTCTTGAGTTTAGATGTTTTATACAGAAAGACAGGTCGCAGACCTGTCTTTACAATAAATGTCACATTAAATGTTTTGTTCATTATTTAAAAATACTAAGCAGCAATTAATTTAGACACTAATTTGGCAGCTTCTTCGAGAGTAGTAGCCACATTGAATTTAAGTCCGGAATTAAGCAAAGTCTGCTTGCCTTCTTGAGCATTAGTTCCATCGAGTCTTACAATCACCGGAATATCCACTTTCACAGTCTTAAGAGCTTCGACAATACCATCGGCAACTTTATCGCAACGAACAATGCCACCAAAAATATTAATCAGAACAGCTTTAACGTTTGGATCACTCATCATAATACGGAAAGCATTAGCAATACGAGTAACATTTGCACCACCACCTACATCAAGGAAGTTGGCTGGTGAGCCACCGGAAAGTTTAATCATATCCATAGTAGCCATAGCAAGACCAGCACCATTGACCATACATCCGACGTTGCCATCGAGTTTGATATAATTAAGATCGAATTTGGATGCTTCCACTTCGAGAGGAGATTCTTCTGCTTCGTCTCTTAGGTCTATATATTCAGGGTGGCGGTATAAAGCGTTATCGTCGAAAGTAATTTTAGCATCGAGAGCAATCATCTTGTTGTCAGTTGTAAGCACTAAAGGATTGATTTCGAGCAAGCTGCAGTCTAAAGCTTCGTATGCAACAGCTAATTTTTGAATAAAGTTGAGAAAGCTCTTGAAGGCATCACCTTGGAGCCCTAATCCAAATGCTAAACGGCGAGCCTGGTAGTCTGTCAATCCAAAAGCAGGATTAATAGATTCTTTAATGATTTTTTCGGGAGTTTCTTCGGCGACTTTTTCAATTTCCATACCGCCTTCGGTAGAAACCATAACAGTATTCATACCGGATTGTCTGTCTAAAACAATACCTGCATAATATTCTTTAGCAATAGAAACACCTTCTTCGATGAGCATTCTGCGCACAATTGAACCTTCATCGCCAGTTTGAATGGTAATCAATTTATTGCCAAGCACAGAAGCTGCAACTTTATAGGCTCTGTCTGCGATTTTATCGCCATTGATAATAGTAACGCCACGAACAGGTTTTTCGTCGAGAAAAATTTGTTCGTTATTAGTAATTGAGTGCATAATGCCTTTGCCTCTACCGCCAGCATGAATCTGGGCTTTGAGTACAATTGTAGGAATTCCTTTAGCTTCGAATTCATCAAAGGCAATTTTGCCAGCTTCTTCAGGACTGAAAATAACTTTACCAAAAAGAGTAGGAACATCAAAACGACGTAGTAGTTCTTTTGCCTGATATTCATGAATTTTCATTTAAATCCCGCTTTATCTATTTATAATAATTAGTAATTCAAAGATTTGAACAAATATTTATCGAACAAAAGAAAATAATATTTTATGCAAGGCTAAAATTTTAAAGTATAAAGTTTTGCACGAGTGCCTTCGAGCTTGCTTAAGTCGGGTGGGAGCAGAACACGTTTGAGAACGCAAATTTCGCCTTTCTGATCTAAACGTTTAGCAATAACGTATAAAAACCTGGCTTTATCTTCGAATTTAGTGATTTTTCCGTCTTCGAGTATTTCTTCATTTAGATTTGAAAGTTCATAAAAGAAAATATTTCTCCAATAAGGAATTTTTTCGTCGATAAATTTGCGCATAAAAAAAGTGATATGAGTAGAATTGAACTTAAAAAGGTGAGTAGTCTCGTCGCTAACAAAGGCAAGAATAAGCCTGTTTTTAAATACTGTCTTAAACTCGCCGCAAGTCATATATATTAATCCTCTGTATTGAGTTTGCCACTACGGCTGTCTGATTGGATGTTTTTCAAAATAGTAAGGTCATGAGCCAAATCAATTAAGTTTAGAACAGCACCTCTGCTATCGTTTAGATAAGTGGTTTCGAATCTTTTATTAATTTCAGAATCATCAGAAGGGATGATAGAACTAATAATTGATTTCATTCTATCAATATGTTTGAAAAATTCAGTTTCTATAAGAGATTCAGTATTTTGGCTTTTTTTAATTTTGAGATGAAGGTTTCTGACTGATTTGCCGGTAAATATCAATTCATTCATCAATTGAGAGTTCATTGATGCAGCAGAAGCTTCGAGCAAAACTTCAATATCGGCAGGCTTTCTGATTGAATTATCCGAGTAAGCCTGCATAAACTCAACTACCAATTTAGTATCTTCAGAAATAATCATTTCGATAAATTTTATATATAATTAAATATTATAAGCTGTGAATAACGTGTTTTACAACACCTTGAATAGATAATTCGCTATAAGGGAAAATTTCGATTGGTAAGAACTTTTGATTAGCCGAAAACAAATACACTTTGCCATCGATTTCTCTATAAGTTTTGACCAAAAGCTCGCCATTGAGGGCAGCAATAACAACTTTGCCCTCCGAAGGCAATTCAGATTTATCAACAATCAA
>JAUQWR010000623.1 GCA_030835065.1 Candidatus Kapaibacterium sp. | reverse complement strand
CGAAGCTATGCTAAAATCCATTTCCTTCTTGATTCCCGGAAGTAAAGATACATAATTATCAGTCACAATTGCCAAGTGATTTCTATGGCGAACAACTATATAATAATTTCCTGAATCAATTCGATTTGAATCATTACCGGTTCCGGTTATTAATAATTCTTCATTACCATATATATCACATAATTTTCCATTACGTTTCACTAGATATGTTCTTACTTTTCCAGGTTCAGTAAAATTAGCTCTAAACTCGACTACAACCCAATCTACAACAGAATCTGGAAGCTGTTGTGTAACATAGAATTTTCGATTTGGATCCATATTATATGGATAAATATCAGGTGGAGGCATAGTTAGATAACCTTTGTTTTTGAGGTCATCAGCCATAGAACCATATCTAAAAGGACCTTCTAAAAATACTTTTGCATTAAAAGCAAGAATACCACCGCTATGCCCTATTACATAATATCCAAAATCTTTTAGATTGCTTGTGCTTGAAAATGCCCAGCCAATTTGATTGGAATCTCGAGCTACATTAGAATTTACATTATCTGTCCATGCACCATTATCAAATCTTTGAAACACAAGTTGATTTGTAACTAAACCATTACTTTCGTCGAGTGTATCACCAGGTAGTACTCTCCAACCATATCCAAAGACCATATCATTAGTATTATTCATTACAGATCCATTTGAATCAACTGCATTGATTGCAAAAGTACGTTTCACCTTTACATTTCCGCCGGGATATGGGAAAAAAGTACGTGGGCGCACATCTACGATTAATTCTTTTAGTCCTGGATTTGGTTTTGAAAACACAGCATAAGTAAATGGATTATGCAAATAATTGCGTGTACTATCAAATCTTACTTTTATAAGTCTTATAGTACCAGCAATTTGAGCTATTTCAGTTGTCTGATTGAAAACTGGATTTTTGTGGGTATTTAAAACTAATGTATCTCTTTTTGTATCTAAATATTTTCTGACAAATATACTATCATTTACAGTAGTCTTTTTTGTCAAATTCAATGAAGAATTATTATTAGCAATCAAGTTTTGCAGGGTAGTTGGATTGTCTGGAATTTCGGGTCCAGCATTAATATCTGAATTTCCTCTATATTCAACATTTACTGTTTTTCCAAAATTTGGAGAATTGGCTAAAGAACTACCACTATATCTAACTATTTTGGATGAATCTGCTAAATTAAAGTTTTCTGATGAACTATTAGTCAGTTCACCAGCCGAAAGATTTAATTCTTTATTTACAGTAAAGCCACCACCTTTTACTTTGACACCTTTGGCATTATCGATAGTCAAATAATCATAAGTTCCATTACCAATTATTTCTTGAGTAGTATCGCCTTTTAGCCTAATTTCTTTATCACCAAAAGTAGTAGCATTATTATAAACAGCACTTTTAGCAACTATTCTTTCTTTATATAGTTTAACTCTTGC
>JAUQWR010000622.1 GCA_030835065.1 Candidatus Kapaibacterium sp. | reverse complement strand
ATCAAATAGATGCTCAAATCCATCGGAGAATGCAGAATTAAATTTTATAAGTTTGAAATCGAGATCAATAACCCAAAGAGAGAATCCATCAAATTCGTTAATACTTTGTCTGGAAAATTCAGAAAAAACATTGTTAAAAATAAGTTCTTCAGAATTTGAAAGATTCCAAGTAGTAATAACAAATTCATTATCTTTAGAAAAATTTATTTTAAAATTTCTATTAGATTTATCAAAAATAGAAATAGTAGAATTAAATGAATTTGAATCAAAATATGAAGCAAGTTTTTGAACTTGTTCAGGTTCGAAAAAATCATCTAAATTTATTGAATTTTCTATATTAGAATTAATACCAAATAACTTGTTAAAAAAAGAATTAGAATAAATAAATCCAGGAGGAAAGTTGGAAAGTGGTTTAGAATCAAAGACAAATACAGCCACAGCAATCGGTAGTTTGTCATAAAGATCCCATCCAATACCAAATAAAGAACTATCCATACATTCCTTTCGCCTGAGTATGGAAAAATGGCGTATCAAAAATTCTACATATATTATGATAAATTACTAACTTTTAGCTAAATTACAAAATAAATATATGAATAAATGAAAAGTAGATATGGAAATATTGAATTATATTATAGATAATAGTTTTGCATTGATTGTAATGCCATTATTGATATTTGCGGCTCGAATAGTTGATGTAAGTCTTGGTACACTAAGGATAATGCTAATAAGCAAAGGATTTAAGAAACTAGCTCCATTATTTGGCTTTCTAGAATCATTTGTCTGGATATTGGCAGTGAGTCAAATTTTTAGGAGTACCAATAATATTTATTACTACTTTTTCTATGCAGCCGGATATGCAACCGGTACTTATGTTGGAATTATGCTCGAAGGATTGCTTTCTTTAGGTATGGTTGTAGTTAGGGTTATTACAAAATATGATGCATCGGAACTGGTAGCAAATCTCTATAGCCAAAATTACAATCTGACAGTAACTGATGCTGATGGTGAGCACGGCAAAGTTAAGATTATGTTTATTGTGATGAAAAGATCAAGACTAAAAGAAGCAATAAAGCTAATCAAAGAATATAATCCACATGCTTTCTACACCGTAGAAGATGTTAGATTTGTGAAAGAAGGCAAATTAGATGGTCCGAATACAAACAGCAAAATGAACATGTTTAAAAAACAAATTATGGTGAGGAAATAACTATTTCTTTTTCTGATTTATACGAATTGGACAAGTTCTTTTATCCGGAAAAACGCAGTCCTTATTGCATGGCACAACATATAGTCTTGGAATAGAAGTGGGGAATTTCTTTTTGATTTGTTCGCAAATAGTTTGTTCTAATTCATATTTTTGCTCGATAGTATAATCAAAAGGCATGATAATATCCAGTTCAATAAATATATCTTTACCTGATTGACGAGTATGAATACTCTTGAACTCACACATTTTATGAAGATTTTCTGCAATAACAGCTAAGAGCTCAAACTGAAGATTTTCGTCGATTGTTCTATCCATAAGTTGGTTAAAAGCAGCACGTGCATTTTTTAGTGGAGTAATAAGAGAAAAAGTTGCCAATCCCAGAGCAGTAAAAGAGTCAATATTTTTGGAAAGGAATTCAAAACCATAGTATTGAAGAATAATACCAACTAAAAGATTTATAACAACAAAAAATTCAACAATAGTATCATTTTCCCATAATTTTGAATCATACTTGAGAATAGGAAGAAGATGTTTTTTGTAATTTCTTTTTTGGAACTTATGCATAAATAGCATTAGAAGCATGGATAAGAAAGAGAAGCTAAGAAGAATATATCTATTGCCAACTAATTCTTCAGGTTTAGCAAAATTATTAATAATTTCATAGAAAGTAAATCCAAGAATACCAGTAATCATCAATCCTGAAGCAAGGATAGATAAGCTTTCGTATTTGCCATATCCATAATTAAAAACATAATCAGGCTCTCTAATGCTTTGTTTTGCAGCAGTAAGAAATAGAAATGAGTTAAGAATATCGACAAAAGCAATTAAGCTATTAGTCTGCACAGCTAAAGAATCGTAGGCAAAGCCTAAAATAAGACCAAAAAAAGTAAGAACTATACATACAAGTAGAGAAATCCTCGTTGCAAAAAGCGGAGAAGATTTGTCAATAAAACCTTTTAAAGCCGTATAAAAGTTAAAATTAAATGTCTTCATCATTAATATATAGTAATATTTGTAACCAGCCAATAAACCTTAATGTTAATATCAAGGAAAATGGCGATATTGATAAAATAAAATTGCACGAAAATAATAATTTTTAAAAAATAACAAGGGAAAAAAATTAAAAATTATTATTTGAGTGAAAAAGAATACTAAATTCTTTGTATGTATAGACCAAAAAACAGGGGTTAACTATGTTCAAACGTTTACTTTTGAGCATGGCAGTGGTATTGTATGCTTTTACATTTACAAGCACAATAGCCAATGCACAATCATGCCCATACTTAGCAATGTATGGGATATTTCCTTTCTCAACACTTTCACTTAACGGAGTATCCATAGTAGATGCACCCAATCAAACACTAGATTATATCAATCATGGTGCGATTGTTAATGTTGTGCAAAGTGAAAGATTTTCATTTGCGTCATCCGGATATTGGATGTGGGGCTGGCAGTACGGCGGATATGTAAGAATATTTGTTGACTATACTCAGGATGGGGATTTTAGCGACCCAGGCGAAATTATTTTTACCAGCGGTTGGGGAAATGTTCACTCCGCAAATGTTACTATTCCATTAGCTACCACACCTGGATTATATAATATGCGAATGTTGGCATCATTATATACATTCGATCAAGCATGGCAGACTGGTTGCGGATGGTCTTACTACGGACAGGTTTACGATTTTAAGTTAAACGTTAAAGCAAATAAGCCGACAATAGAAGCTGTTTATCCTGCTGAAGGATCAATTTTGCCTACCGGCTCTATTTACTCTATCTATAATAATCCACCTAGCCCTCATCATCCAGGATTAGCTGTAACCAAGCGTTCAACTCATGCAGGATTGATTAATACTTCTTATAAGATCAGAGGTCCGCTACCATCAAATAATTTGATATATACAGCAACCGAAGAAGGAATTTTGAGTGATGAATTAGTAGACTTTACTGGAGTTGGCGAACCTACAATAATTCGCTATACTCATGCTAAATATGCAGCAGCAAATCAAAGTCCGGATAATGACGGTGCTTTGGATTTGTTTACTAATAATATCCAAGGTGGTGAATATGAAGTAATCGCTACTTTAAAAATTCCATCAGATCCAGACTATGTTTTTGAAAAAAAATCAAAGTTTATCATTGCATTACAAAATGATATTTCTGCGACAAAGATTATTACACCAAAATTATTTAATGAAAAAAAATATCCATTAGGTCAAATTCCTGTCACTGGTGTAGTGAAAAACGTTGGGCTCAATCCGGTAGAAAAATTTAATGTTGTAGCGACAATTTTTAAAAATGGTCAAATGTATTGGAAACGCACTGTAATTAAAGATTTTACAGGCAATCCATTACTAACAGGCCAACAGTCGACAATAGAATTTCCAAACTTCAATGCAACCCAAATTGGTGATTATACTCTTACAATTTGTGCAGAGTTGATAAGTGCTGCAGATGAAGGTGATTATAATAATTGTGCACCTTATGGTGGCGAAACATATACATTCAGAGTAGCTTATGATCAGGAGCCACAAGCCGATTTGATCTATGATCCTGCTCAGAATGCAAATTTATATGTTGGACGTCCGATTAAACCATCAGCAAAAGTATCAAACAATGGTATTACTGATATGTCGAATGTAATAGTTGAAATGATTATTACTGATAATGCAAACAATGTACACTATGATGAAATTTATACTGTACAAGATATTCCTGCAGGTACGACATATAATTCTACAAAAATAATTTGGCCTGTTGCATTTATTCCGCCATTTCCAGGTACATTTAAAGCTTGTATGAAAATTTTATATACTAATGATAATGTGCCACAGAATAACGAAGTATGCAATACATTCCAAATTAGTGAAGCATTGAATGGTATTTATACAATAGGCAAGTTGAATTTAAATCAACCAAGAAATTTTGCAACAATCAAGGATGCCTTAGATATATTATATTTAAGAGGTATTTCAAGTTCAGTTGTTTTTGAATTGACTGATAATGAATACAACGAAGGCGATATTAATACAAGTGAATTACCAGCTTTAGATTTTCGTTCTAAAATCGTAGGTGTCGATTCAGCTCATACAATTACATTTAAACCATCAAATGCACGCTCTATTGTGCGTGGCGGCGTAAGAATTAATCTTCATTCCGGTTCTGGTTTAGGTATGATATTTGGACAAAGCGATGCACCT
>JAUQWR010000621.1 GCA_030835065.1 Candidatus Kapaibacterium sp. | reverse complement strand
GTTCCTATTGGTAGCTCTGCTCTTGAGTCAATAAAAACTTATATGCTTAAATTTCGAATCAATTTTTCCGATACTATAAATTCGCAAGATATTCTTTTTCTAAATCAAAGAGGAAAAGGACTAAGCCGAATGGGTCTTTGGAAAATTATTGATAAATATGCAAAAGATGCTGGTATTGAGTTTCAGGTCCATCCTCATATGTTTAGGCATAGTTTTGCAACTCATCTTCTCGAAGGAGGTGCTGATTTGAGAGCAGTTCAGGAAATGTTAGGGCATTCTGATATTTCTACTACTCAGATTTATACTCACCTTGATAGAGAATTTATAAAACAAGTACATAAATCCTTCCATCCGCGAGCCTAATATGAATTCTAAATTAGTAGATAATAGAAGAATTTTCAAGCTAAACAATATTGATCTAATTAAATCAGACATTCTTTATTGGATGTCTAGAGATATCAGAATTGAAGATAATTGGGCTTTAATATATGCTGCAGAACTTGCAAATCAATTTGAAACCAATCTATTAGTATGCTTCTGCCTCGATATAAATTACCCCAATGCAAATTCCCGAAGTTTTAAATTTTTGATTGATGGGTTGAAAATAATCCATAAAATATTTCAAAAATTAAAAATTAATTTTTATCTACTTGAGGGATATCCACCAGAACAATTAATAAGATTTACTAAAAAATTTAATATTGGAACAATTGTTTGTGATTTCGACAGTTTAAAAATTAAAAGAGTATGGAAGCAAGAATTGATCAAGAATTCTAAACTATCAGTTTTTGAAGTTGATGCTCATAACCTTGTTCCATGCAAATTTATATCTCAAAAACAAGAATATGCTGCTTATACCCTACGACCAAAAATCAACAAAGTAATAAATGAATTTTTAACAGAATTTCCAGATATAAATATTTCAAACTCAAATTTCGAGACAATTGAAAATGATTTTAATTATCAATCAAAAGATTCTATAAGCCATACTCAATTTATTCCTGGGGAAGAACAATCCAAAGAATTATTAAAATATTTCATTGAAAATAGACTTTCAGCTTATGCTGAAAAAAGTAATAATCCTGCAGAAAATTTCCAATCAATGCTATCACCATACATTCATTTTGGAATGATTTCATCGCAAAGAATAGCTCTTGAAGTATTAAATTCAGAAATTGATGAAGAATCGAAAAAATCTTTTCTCGAGCAATTAATTGTAAGAAAAGAGCTGAGCGATAATTATTGTTATTACAACGAAAACTATGATAGCTCAAAAGGATTTCCAATTTGGGCGATAGACACATTAAACAAGCATTTAACAGACAAAAGAGATTATCTGTACGGATTAGACCAACTGGAAAATGCTGATACACATGATATATATTGGAATGCGGCTCAAAACGAAATGCTTAATACCGGCAAAATGCATGGATATATGAGGATGTATTGGGCAAAAAAAATATTGGAATGGACAAGAAATTACGACGAAGCATTTGAATATGCCTTATATTTAAACGACAAATATGAACTTGACGGCAGAGATTCTAATGGATATACAGGCATAGCTTGGGCAATCGGTGGAGTTCATGACAGACCTTGGCAAGAAAGAAATATTTTTGGCAAGATTAGATATATGAATGCTGAAGGTCTTAAACGGAAATTTGATATGGAAAAGTATATTAATAATACAATTTTTTGATTATAATTTTTTAATTTATCCAAAAAATAAATTAGTTGAAATCCCACAAAAAATCTTAGTTTTGTAGATATTTAAAATAAACAAACGGAAAAACTGTGATTGGTGAGTTGGCTGCATTGACAGCTGCATTTTTATGGTCTGCAGGATCATTTTTATTTACAAATGCAGCACAACGGATTGGTAGTATTCAATTGAATGTCGATAGGATGTCTTTAGCTACTATTTTTCTGATTATTACTATTGTAATTTTTCAAATACCATTCACTATCAGCTCCAGCCAAATACTTTACTTAGTCATTAGTGGTTTTATAGGATTAGTAGTTGGAGATACATTTCTATTTAGAGCATTTAAAGAGATGGGGCCACGCCTAAGCCTTTTAATTTATTCTTGCAATCCTGCAATAGCAGCAGTATTAGCATATTTCTTATTAGGTGAGTCTCTGCCAATAATCAGCTATTTAGGTATAATTCTTACTTTAACAGGCATCAGCTTTGTTGTACTTGAAAAGCCCAAAAATGATAAATCACAGTTTAAAGTAACCAAGGCATCAATATTTTATGCATTCATGTCTGCAGTAGGCCAGGCAGGCGGATTAATATTAGCAAAATATGCAACAATGACAAGCGAGATACCGATTATGGTTGCAACATTAGTTAGAATAGGCTCGGCAGCTCTAACACTAATGATAGTTGCATCAATTTTTAAAAGATATAAAAATCCATTCAAATTATATAACGGAGATAGAGAAACACTTAAGAGAGTTGGAATTGGTTCAGTAATTGGACCATATCTGGGTATATCACTTAGTTTTGTAGCTATAAATTATACAAAGATAGGCATAGCATCGACATTATTATCGACAGTACCATTGATGGTATTACCAATGTCTGCATTTGTATATAAAGAAAGAGTATCATTGCGCTCAATAGTAGGAGCAATTGTATCAGTGATAGGTGTAGCTTTACTTTTCATGACAAAATAGAAAGAAAATGTTGAAAACTTAATAAATATTCTTTAATGATTATATTGTTTTTCGACAATACTTTCGTAAATTTGTAAGTTATTTTTTTTCAATGGATAAAAAATTATCGATATAGATAAAATAACTAGTATTATATAAATAAATGATTGCTAAAATTTCAAAAACGAAAGGATGAACAATGGAATTTACACGCAAACCATGGGCAGAACCCTACAAGATTAAAGTGGTTGAACCACTAAAAGTTACAGATCGCGAATATCGTGAAAAATGCATGCAAGAAGCTGGTTATAATACTTTCTTGTTACGTTCAGAAGATGTGTATATCGATCTATTGACAGACTCCGGTACAAACGCTATGAGTGACTATCAATGGGCTGGTATGATGCTCGGCGATGAAGCTTATGCAGGCAGCAAAAACTTCTACTACCTCGAAGAAAACGTTCAAAAATATTATGGTTATAAATATTTAGTGCCTACACACCAAGGTCGCGGCGCTGAACATATGTTGTCTCAAGCTTTGATCAAACCAGGCATGTATGTACCTGGCAACATGTATTTTACAACTACAAGACTTCACCAAGAATTAGCAGGTGGTACTTTCGTTGATGTTATTATCGATGAAGCACATGACTCAGCTTGCGATCACCCATTCAAAGGTAATGTCGATTTAAATAAATTTGAAAACTTGATCAACAAAGTTGGTGCTGATAAAGTTGCTTACATCACTGTTGGCGCTACAGTTAATATGGCTGGCGGACAACCTGTTTCGATGGCAAACATCAAAGCAGTAAGCGAATTGGCACACAAGAATGGTATCAAAGTTGTTCTCGATGCTACACGCGCAATGGAAAATGCTTACTTCATCCAACAAAGAGAAGAAGGCTACCAAAATAAAACAATGCAAGAAATCTTAAGAGAATTTGCATCATATTCAGATGCTGCTACTATGTCTGGCAAAAAAGACTTATTAGTAAATATCGGTGGTTTCGTTGCTGTAAATGATTGGGATGTATTCGAAGAACTACGCAACATGGTTGTAGTTTACGAAGGTTTACACACATATGGCGGTTTAGCAGGTCGCGATATGGAAGCTATGGCACGCGGTATGGAAGAAGCTATTCAAGATGATTATATGGCATCACGCATCAACCAAGTTGCTTACTTAGGCAATATTTTGAACGACGCTGGTGTTCCAATTGTTTGGCCAGTTGGTGGTCATGCTGTATTTTTAGATGCAAAACGTTTCTACGATCATATTCCTCAAGAACAATATCCAGCTCAAGCTTTAGCTGCAGACTTATATATTGCTTCAGGTGTTCGTGGTATGGAACGTGGCATCGTATCAGCAGGACGTAACAAAGAAACAGGCGAAGAATATAAACCAAAATTGGAATTAGTTCGCTTAACTATTCCACGTCGTGTTTATACTCAATCTCACCTCGACGTTACTGCTTATAACGTTATTGAATTATTCAAAAACCGTCACCAAGCTAAGGGCTTGAAAATGGTTTACGAACCAAAATACTTACGTTTCTTCCAAGCAAGATTCGAAAGAATGTAATTCAATCGCAATTCTTTTTTCAAAGCAGCCTCAAAAGGGCTGCTTTTTTTTATTCCCTCAAAATAATATTAATATATCATTTCTATTTCATCTCTTTCGACATATATGGTTCGAAAAATGGCAAATCTACTTCATAAATAATTTTTGGTTTTAATCCTAATTCAACTCTTTTAAACATTTCTACTAGTTTTTCACCATCAACTAATTCTACTTGTGGGGCACCTTCTCTATTTGCTTCTTTAACAGCATCGGAAGAAAATGTACCTGTTGTCATTATTATTCCTTTTTCTGCTCTTCCAATCATTGCATTTCTAAAATCTCCAACTTGGGCTCTTGAAACTGTTCCTTTATATCTTTTACATTGAAATAAAA
>JAUQWR010000054.1 GCA_030835065.1 Candidatus Kapaibacterium sp. | reverse complement strand
AGTTTTTTATCCTCTTTTTGTTTCCACAGTGCTCGGCAAGATTTCCACAATTTCACATCTATTGAATTTTTTTGGAAATTTACTTGATGTTGCAAAATGATTGATTTCAATTTCCAATAATTAATATCCGAAGTCAAAATTAGCAATCTTCAGAAAAATCAATGAGATATACCTGTGTTATTTACAAATTCATGTTATGAAATAAAAAATTATACGTGTTCCATGTTTATTCCTCGATTGTATTTTTTAAACAATATGAAATCTTTAGATAATCGAATATTTTTCTTTGTAAATAAATAATTATTTTTTAGATTATATCCTAACTTATTGATATTTCGTAATTAATTGAAATATTTGCAGGTATAAATATGAGTAGATTCCTGTTGTCAGTTCTTGTGTTTTTCTGTTCATGTGCTCTCTTTGCAGAAAATAATATTGGAATAATCCAATGCAGTGGTGATTTTACATTTGTTCGTAATGGACAAGGTAATGATTTTCCAATTGTTGATACTCTTCATAATGGTGATTTTTTATATATCAATAATTATAATAAATCTGAATGGGTCAAAGTTTCAACTTGGCAGGGTAAACAAATTGAGGGCTTTATTAATAAAAATTCTTGCAAGCTTATCGAAAATCTTGATAAGCAACAACAAAAGGATATTATTCTTAATATACTCAATCAAAATATTCTATTGGCTAATAAGCTCAATCATGCAATGAAAACCAATGATAGTTTAGATATAATAAAGCTTGGAAGTGAAAATGCAGATTTTAACGAAAGGAAGTATGAGCTAATTATTGAATTTTTACCAAAATATTTTTGCGCAACTAATGATACAGAAATTATCGGACTTTTCTTTGCAAACATGTGGGCAAACAAAGGATCTGCCAGCGAAACTCCGGCTTTCTCAATTGGAGAATCTTATATTTGCAATCCCAATTTGATTATTGAACAAGTGCTTAAGATTGATAATAAGGAACAGAAATTATTGATTTGTGAAAACATCGAGTGGGGCATACTAAATCATTTCAAAGTGGGTGAAGAGGGGAAATCCGATAACAAAGAATTTAATAAATTGATGAATTTACTTGAGGACGCTAGGAAAAAATAAAGTACTTGGTTTTCAGCCACAATAAGTAAATTGTTATACGTAGCTGACAGTAAAAGAAAGCTTCAAATACAAGTATAAATTGGAAACATTCGATGTGATAGGAGATTCAGGTTTATTATCGCGCTAATATAAAAATATTACAAGAACAAGCTTATGAATACATATTTTTTCCAAGAATAAAAATGAGAATATATAAATAAAGCAAAAGGAAAATAGTTATCTTATCAAATTATTATGTAATCCGTTCTTATTTTACAAATTGGGTAAAGGTGTGGTATGGTATGCTTGGGGATAGCGGAGAAACGATTGTATCAACCTGCCTTACCGTTTATTAAATTATTTATTCAAATTTAGCACTATCTGCCATATGTTTTTATGCTGTGTTATGTACTGGCATTTTTATATATACCAATCTAAAACTAATAATTTAATTGTTTTTTTATTAATCATAGTTATCTTATATAAAATACCAGTTCCGTATCCTCTTTCCCAAAATAATGCCATATTTTTATTTATAACAATAGGTCTTTGCAAAATAAACCTGTAATTTGAAATTGGTTCTTCAAATTTTAAAACTTCATTAAGTATATTTATATCAGATTCTACTAATTCATTTATACTACTAAATTCTCTAGATAACGTTTTAACTTGCTCATGACTGGAATGCAAAGAATCATGATATGATGATGAATATGAAGAGAATTCAAATTTATAATCTTTATAATATTTATCTTGTTCGTTTCTTAATTTTTCTATTTTATCATTACTAAATCCATGCACATTAAGATATTGAAGCGCACAAGCTATTTGTAATTGGCAGTATTTTGCATTTTCGTATTCTTCAATTGTAGTAATTTCTCCATTAGTTATATATTGCCATATTTTGCGAATACCTTCAGGAAAATCGGCTTTATTATTTGCAGCTATTTTTTCCCAATCATAAAATGCCTGCTCTAAAAAGAATTCTAAGCTATCAGGATGCTGATATACTAATGAAGCAAGAAGATTATTATACTTTCCATATCCAAAAATTGAGACTAATGTATCCCCAATATAACGTGCTTTTGGCAAAAACTTAAAATAATCCAATAATAGATTACCTAACTTTTTATCAATTACTTTTTCTGCTAATTCAATAGAATAATATGGATAGCAAAGCTCTATTTTGTTATCCTTATATTTTAGAAATCCATCATTAAATTCCAGATATGCTAATTTTATAGCAGCAATGGTATCAATATAAAAAAGTTCTGACGGTTTAGTGAATTTTACAATGCTATCAAATTGCATTTTCGAATCAAACAAAGTCTCGCTCTTG
>JAUQWR010000620.1 GCA_030835065.1 Candidatus Kapaibacterium sp. | reverse complement strand
TTCATTTTTTTGGGAATCTGTGGAAAGTTTGGTCCATATTTCAAAACTGATTCATGTTGAGGAATTGATTGGAAAAACAACATTGATTGCTTATTAACCTTATCGAAATCTTCTCCGGAAAATTCAATCAAACATAATCTTGAAAATGGAGGAAACTGAGTTTTCATTCTTTCTAAGCTTTCCAATTTAAAAAATCCTAAGAAGTCATTATCAACTGCTTTCAAAATTGATTGATTATCAGGATGAGATGTCTGAATAAGCACTTCACCTTTTAGCTTACCACTTCTGCCGGCTCTGCCAGATACTTGCAATAGCAATTGAAACGTTCGCTCCGAAGCTCTAAAATCTGGCAAAAATAATTGCAAATCTGCATTGATAACTGCTACTAAAGTAACTCTATCGAAATCTAATCCCTTGGCTACCATCTGGGTTCCAACCAAAACATCAATTTCGCCATCAGAAAACTTTTGTAGTATATTTCTATGCGAACCTTTTTTGGAAGTAGTGTCCAAATCCATACGCTGAATTACTGGTTCAAGATTTTTTATAGCAAAATATTTTTGAATTTCTTCTTCAATTTTTTGGGTTCCTGCACCAACTTCATTTAGTTTTGCAAAACCACACACCTTGCAAGAGTGGTGTGCAGTAGCAGAATAGCCACAATAGTGGCACCTCAACTGATTGCTAGATTTATGATAAGTAAGAGTAACTGCACAATTCTTACACATTGGGATCGAAGCACAATCAGGACATTCCAAATAAGAAGCAAAACCTCTCATATTTTGAAAAATAATTACACCTTCTTTTTTTCTTATTCTATCTTCAATTTTATCATATAAATCTTGAGAAATACTTCCAATCATCCTCAGAGATTTTCTTTCTTTCTTGATATCAATCAATTTAATTTCAGGAAGCTGAGCATTATCGGCACGTTTATTTATCTCGAGAAGCTTAAATCTTTTATTTAATACATTTTGCATACTTTCTACCGATGGAGTCGCTGAGCCTA
>JAUQWR010000619.1 GCA_030835065.1 Candidatus Kapaibacterium sp. | reverse complement strand
TGCACACACGAAGTTTTAGCAGATTAATCATTTATGGATAATTTTGAACTTGTATCTAGCTACAAACCATCCGGTGATCAGCCGGAGGCAATAAAGCAATTGGTTGATGGTGTTAATCGCGGAGACAAGTTTCAAACCCTGCTTGGTGTAACAGGAAGCGGTAAGACTTTTACTATTTCAAATGTTATTGAAAAAGTTCAAAAACCTACTTTAGTTATTTCTCCAAATAAAACATTGGCTGCACAGCTTTATAGTGAGTTTAAAGGATTTTTTCCTAATAATGCAGTAGAATACTTTATTTCTTATTATGACTACTACCAACCTGAAGCTTATATTCCAACTACTGATACATATATAGAGAAGGATTTTTCAATTAATGATGAAATTGATAGGCTTAGGCTAAAAGCAACAAGTGCGTTGGTCGAAGATAGACGTGACGTGATTGTTGTTGCTTCGGTAAGTTGTATTTATTCAATTGGCAGAAAGCAAGACTTTGTAGAGCAGTTATTCCCTCTAAAAGTAGGAATGAGAATAACCAGGCAAAAATTATTATATAAACTATCTGATTTATATTATTCACGCAACGATTTTGATTTTCAGAGAGGTACTTTCAGAGTTAGAGGTGATATTATCGATATCATGCCTGGCTATGAAAATAAAACTGCTGTAAGGATTGAAATGTTTGGCGATGAAATTGAAAAAATTTCTTTTGTTGATTCTTTAACAGGAAAATTGGTTGAGCCGCTTGAATCGATTGTAATCTATCCTAGCAAGCTTTTTGTAACTAGCGAGAATCAGCTGGTCGAAGCTATGAACAAAATTAAAGATGAACTATATGCCAGACTAAAAGAATTGAGAGATCAAAACAAGCTTGTAGAGGCTCAAAGACTCGAGCAGCGAACTTTGTTTGATCTTGAAATGATGAAAGAGGTTGGATATTGCTCTGGTATCGAAAATTATTCTATGCATCTATCAGGTAGAGAATATGGCGAAAGACCTCATTGTATTATGGATTTTTTCCCGGATGATTTCCTTCTTGTTGTGGATGAGTCTCACGTTACTCTGCCTCAAATAAGAGGTATGTATAATGGAGATAGAGCCCGCAAAACTACCTTGGTGGAACATGGTTTTAGATTGCCGTCTGCACTCGAAAACCGTCCTCTCAAGTACGAAGAATTTTCGAATATGATAAATCAGACTGTTTTTGTTAGTGCTACTCCTGGTCCGGCAGAAATGGAATTGTGCCAAGGTGTATTTGTCGAGCAGGTTATTAGACCCACTGGCTTGTTGGATCCTCAGATCAGTGTTCGTCCTGTGGATAATCAAATTGACGATCTTTTGGGTGAAATAAGGACTAGAATTGACAAAAAAGAAAGAGTGTTGGTTACAACTTTGACAAAAAGAATGGCAGAAGACTTAGCTGATTATCTTCAAAATTTGAATATTAATGTTGCATATATTCATTCAGATATAGATTCATTGGCTAGAATTGATATTATTAGAAATTTGAGATTAGGCGAAAGCGATGTTTTAGTAGGTGTAAACCTGCTTAGGGAAGGGCTAGACCTACCTGAAGTATCTTTAGTTGCTGTGCTTGATGCTGATAAAGAAGGCTTTTTGAGAAGCGAAAGATCTTTGCTGCAGATTGCTGGGCGTAC
>JAUQWR010000618.1 GCA_030835065.1 Candidatus Kapaibacterium sp. | reverse complement strand
ACTCGAAAATCTTCTTCTGTTGTCGATGCATCAATAAAAAGCAGCTTTACTAAAGCTCGCTTTTGTATCTCTGGTGGCAGCTTCTTTGATCTTTCCTGGTGAAAGATCTTTTCTGTCTCCGCATCTCCAAAAGACCGAATCATGGTATATAATATACGCCATGAAGATATATCTGTCAAGAAGATATAGCAAATACTTATGCTTAAACAACAAATTGCAGCTTATTACCTATAACATTTAGATTTAGCATACTGCATATCTTTTATTCTTCCTGCGCGGGAGCGTCTTTCTAACATTGGCTTAACCTTTAAATCCGTGCCCGAAGGGCTTGGCGTGGTTTTTGCATTGTTGTTACTGCAAAAACCATGACAAAGGATTTATAAGGTTGAAGCAGTTGTTAGATTTTTTCTTAAAATGGTGTTTTATCTTTATTGTTATCAAAAAATGACACTAGATAAGTAATATAAGATGCTACAAGACTTAATATTAATTCTGCTTCATTACTACTCACTCTTAAGCCTTCAGAAACACCATGTGCAACACCTTCTGCTGTACCTCGATATGCAAATATTTTTATCATAGAAGTAATTATAGGAGAAGGAATTTTATCGTCTTCTACTCCACCAAGTTTTTGCATCTCCCGTGTGAAATCTTTTGATATTTTTTCTCCAGATAAGATTTCAGCAGCCATCTCAAGACTAATTAATGATTCTTTTACAGAATTTTGATAATCAACATTTGTTGGATTTGAAAAGAATTCTATTGCTTTATTGTAATGGTCTCGTACTTTTCGAAGTTCAATACGTGATAATACGCTTGCTGCTTTATTGATACTTTTTTGTGTCTGAGGCCTACCTGGTCGAGAAAATTCTCCATTTCCGAATACATAAGGAAGGTTTTCTTCAGACATTAAATTATTTATCTCACGTTTATATTCATTTTGAGCATCTTCATATGATACTCGCACTATCCATTCTTCATGATATCCATCATATACCTTATATTCATCAAGTAAATTTAAATAGATTCTTTCACATAAAGTATATACATCATTCCATTTTAAAGAATGCAATTTTATATCTACTTCATTAATAGAAAGAATTCTTGGATCAATAATTTCATATGATGATTTTGAGGTCCTTAGCATCTCTCTATATATGGCAGCCCAAGCTTCTTCTTTATTTTCCGTATTTTGTATTAAACTTTCGTTTATAAGCTTTTCAAAAATATACATTAGGCCATTTCTTGCAGAATCTGGGAATGTGTCAACTTTAGGGGTACCTTCAACAATTCCAAATCTCTGATTGAAAGCAATTTCCATAGTTCTATCCTTTCAATAAATCTAACATTGGCTTAACCTTTAAATCCGTGCCTGAACGAAGTGAAGGCTTGGCGCGTTTTGTGCATTGTTGTTCTGCACAAAATGTGCCAAAGGATTTATAAGGTTGAAGCAGTTGTTAGGTTGATATTTTAATTTAATTCTAGAACGGAATATCTACATTTGAGACAGCAACTGGCATCCACGGAAATTCATTTAAATCCGAAATTATGTCTTTATTCCAAATGTACAAATTAATGCCCCAAAATTCTATTGGAGCGTTTTTTACAGAAGATTTTATCTGTTCATTATCAATTGAATATTTTATTTCTTTTCTTTCATTTATTTCATAGCTACAACTTATTGTTTTAAGATAAATTAATTCTCCTCTTGCAGTATTGTCCTCTAGCAACATTTCTGTTTCAGATTTTAATGTAGAAATGACTTCATTAAGATATTTTAATATATCTGTATGAGTACTTGCCAAAGTACTTCTTGGAAATATAAAATTTATTGCTTTTTTAAGGCTATCATCTATATCCTTAATATCACCAGTATATGGAACACTTTCTGTAATATATACAGTTTTTTCTATAAGACTTTTATATTTATTTATAAGACTTATTGAACTATAATTTATTATTTCAATATTTATATTTTTACCATAAGTTTTAATTTTTCTTACTATTGGAATTTTATAAACTATTTTCAAATTAATATATTCGTTTTCTTCATTTTGGAATACAAATAATGAACAATAATCATTAGATATTTGTCTAATCTCTTTAAACCAAACTTCCTCATAATTACTAGGTACTCTAATATTAATATTTAGCAGATTATATAGATATCCTTCAATTTTACTCATAATGTGCTTAACATTTTGCTTAACAACTTCTACATCATCAACACTAAATGGCCTAAAATGAGCAAGATCATTTCTAATATTTCCTATCTCATCGAATTTATTTTTTATTACTTCTTTTGATCCTGGGAAATATTTATTAAAGTGTTTCCAATATGCGTCGCTCATAATAATTCTAATTAGTTCGCCACTTGTTAAATATAACATAGGCGAATATACATTATATCCAATATATCCATAACAATCGTCTACAGTTTTCCTTTTTTTAGCTACAGCATTAATGGTAGTAGGTCCACCATCTTCAGTTTCAAGTGAAATATTTCCCCATTCTTCTTTATGTTCTTTTTTTAATATTACATATACAAATAACCTTAATATATTTTCGAATCGAAACAAAGCATTTAATGCTTCATAATAGTGAATGTAAAGCCAATTTTCTGGAATTGTAAATTGATTGTTATCATTTTGCTTAATTGCTTTCTGCCATTGCATTACAATCCTCCATTTTGTACAAATATTATATTCAACCTAACATTGGCTTAACCGGTAATTCCGTGCCCGAAGGGCTTGGCACGGTTTGTGCATAAAGAGCGAAGCGATTGCACAAACCGTGACAAAGGAATTATCCGGTTGAAGCAGTTGTTAGCAATCTTCATTATTCATGTTTTCAAGTATTCCTAGTATTTTA
>JAUQWR010000617.1 GCA_030835065.1 Candidatus Kapaibacterium sp. | reverse complement strand
AAACATTTACAAAATTAAATAAATAAAAAAATAAAAACAAACCGAAAAATAGCTCTTAATCAGGATTTACACCTTTTGGAAGTGTAATAATAAATTTAGTTCCTTTGCCAAGAACAGAATCAACAAAAATAGAGCCCATGTTTTTTTCAACTAATTCTTTGCAAAGAATTAAACCCAAACCGGTACCTTCTTCGTTTTCAGTGCCAGGAGTAGTATAGTAAGAATCAATTCTGAATAAGCAATCAATTTTATCAAATTGAATACCAATACCAGTATCTATCACCTGAATTTCTACTTCTTCGTTGCTGATATTTTCAGTCTTAATTGTAATCGAGCCACCGCGATTAGTAAATTTTATTGCATTAGATACCAAATTACGAATTATAGTGTTTACCATATTAACATCAGCAAATACAAAAGTATTAGGTTTGATATCGAGTATAAGATCAATTTCCTTTTGTTTAGCTCTTGCAGTATTTAATTCAATATTTTGATGAACCAGCAACTCTAAGTCGAAATTGATGGGAGTTCTTTCTATTTTGCCACGTTGGAGTCTGGTCCAGCTCAATAAGTTTTCAAGCAATTTGAAAAGCTGATTAGCAGACTGATGAAGATTTTTAGCTAATTCGGAAATATCTTCGATAGAAAGTAGTTTCAAATCGCGAGATAAAATTTGAGAATAACCTAATAAACCTTGGAAAGGACCTTTAAGGTCGTGAGCAATGATAGAGAAAAATCTATCTTTGCTGCGATTAAGTTCCTTAAGTTGAGATTCGTTTTCTAAGAGTTTAGAATTAAGAAGCATTAGTTCGCTAGCATTTTGCTCGATGATTTCTTTATTAATCTGCAATTCTTCAATGAGTTTAGTCATTTCTTCGTCAGCAATCACTCTTTCGCTCACGTCTTTAGCAAATCCGCAAATAGAAACTTCATCTTCAGATTTTATCAAGCCAAGGCTAAGCTCACAATTAAATTCGCGACCATTGGCATCACAAGCATTTATGCTGAAAATTTTATTAGGACTAAAATGAACTTCTTCGCTTATCCATTTATTAAACTCAAAATTAAATAAATCGAGATGGGCATCTTTAAGTATCAGTTCAGTAATTTTTTTTCCGATTACATCATCGTGTGAATAACCAAAAATACGTTCGGCAGAAGGATTCCAAAAATTAATTTTAAAATCAATATCAGAATAGAAAATAGCATCACGCGAAGAATTGAAAATATTTTCGTATTTAGATCTGCTTTTTTCTAGTTTATTAATAAGATGGCTTTGCTCTCTGTGTTTTTGATATTTAAGAATCGAATAATCAATTTGAATTTTCAATTCTGCATGGGAAATAGTTTTAGAGACAAATCCGGCAGGATCGGTGCTGATACACTCATCGATAATTTCTGTTTCGGTGTGGGAAGTAAGGAAAATTACAGGCAAATCAATAAATTGTTTGATTCGCCGAGTAGTTTCTATACCGTTAATTTCTCCAGCAAGCCTAATATCCATAAGGATAAGGTCGGGTGGATTATTTCTGACAAAATCAATCGCCAATTCACCTGTATCAATGATTTCACAATTAAAATCGTACTTTCCGAGAAAAAATTTTAATTGTTCGGAAATTAATTCGTTGTCTTCAACTATTAGTATTTGTTTTTTTCCCATGAGGCTTTATTTATTAACCTATTAATATTTTTCTCAAATTAAGAATTTGGATTGATTTAAACAAAAAATACTTGAAAAATTAAGAAAAAATTAACAAAAATTCACGCATATATAAATTCTTGTTAATCTTTATAGTATAATTAGTTAATAAATCCTAATAATAAGCGTAAAGATTAAGAAAAAAAATAAATCACAACTAAGTAAGAAAATATTCTTAATTTCGAATATATAATGTATGAAATTTATTTTCGTCTCAAGCTTAAATGTTTTAATTTATAAACAATCGGAGTCTTGTAATGTATAGCAAAATTCAAGAACTACTTGGCGACAAAGCCGCTTATTATCTTGATTTCAACGAACCAAAGATCAAAAAGGAATCAATAGCATTGCCATCAGGCGATTTTGTTGATAAAATTTGGACAAATTCTGACCGTAACAATAGAGTAATTGGCAACTTGCAATGGTTATATAATCATGGCAGATTGGCAAACACTGGTTATATGTCGATTTTGCCTGTAGATCAAGGTATTGAGCACTCAGCTGGTGCAAGTTTTGCAAAAAATCCGGTTTATTTCGATCCAGAAAACATTGTGAAGTTAGCTATCGAAGGTGGATGTAATGGTGTTGCTTCCACTTATGGTGTGTTAGGTTTAGTTGCT
>JAUQWR010000616.1 GCA_030835065.1 Candidatus Kapaibacterium sp. | reverse complement strand
ATACTTATAATTGTACTATCGGTTAATTCCTTTGGCACAGCCATCACTTTTACAATATTTCAAAAAAAAATTAGAAAAGAAATCAAATCGAAAATTAAGGCTGGACTAGCTGAAAGCCAGCTCGATATCTTTGAAGTTGATACCAGAGATGCAAGTTTTAGAAGAGTTAATTCTCATGAGTTTAGATTTAAGGGTAAATTGTACGATATTATTGTAGAAAATCAAATTTCTGATTTTAAAATTTTGTTTAAAGCTATCAATGATACTAAAGAAGAAAAACTATTCGAAAATTTATCAAAACTTGTCACAAACACCTTAAACAGCGATTCTCCAACCGCACAAACAATGAAAAAGATATTGAATTTATTGAACTTTGATACTTTTTTATCAAAATTGGAGCAAAGCAATCTAATACCAAGAGTAATAGAACTGAAGAGAATAATAAGAATATATAGTATAATCGAAATATTTGGCGAAACCCCATATCCACCACCAAAATTATCCTTTTAAATATCATTACGCAAAAAGTTAATTACTCATCAATTTAAAGATAGAGTATTATATGTATTATTATTTAAAGGATTAATTAAAGAATGAAAAAACTTTTATTGTCTGCAGCATTGATGGCTGTAGTAGTTTCATGTTTCAATTCAGAAATATATGCAACAGAAAAAAGAGATACAACACAATACAAAATAAATCAAGTAGTAATCTCTGCTATGCGTTATCCGGAAAGAATAATGGAGATACCATTAGCAGTATCAATTCTCAACTATAATGCTTTGCAAAATACGCGCGGAGCGGGAATCGACGAAGCTCTGAAGATGGTTCCCGGTGTATTGGCTCAGACTAGAGCTGGTGGTGGAGATGTTAGGATTACTATTCGTGGTTTTGGAGCACGTGGAGCCGGCGATAGATCTAATTCAGGTACTTCGCGCGGAATAAAATTCATACTCGATGGAGTTCCAGAAACTGAACCGGATGGACGTACTGCTTTCGATAATTTGGATTTATCTATTTCTTCCAATATTGAAGTGTTGCGCTCCAATGCGTCTTCTATTTGGGGCAATGCTGCTGGTGGCGTGGTTTCAATATCGACAGTGCCTGTGCATTCGGGCCCATTTTTAGAATACGATTTGCTCGGTGGTTCTTTTGGTTTTATTAAAAACACAGTAAAACTCGGAACTCATCTCGATAATGGGAAAATTTGGGGTATTATTTCGGATTCTAAAG
>JAUQWR010000053.1 GCA_030835065.1 Candidatus Kapaibacterium sp. | reverse complement strand
ATATTGATTTTATCGAAATAAGTCAATTAAATGCACATTCTTCATTTTTATATAATTATCCTGAAACAGCAAAGTCGAATGTTGCTCTAATAAGCGTTCAGAGCCAGTTTTTAGATATTAGCTTGTCTAAAGACGGAAAGCCTGCATACTACAGCCTTCAATCATTTTCATCAATCGATAAAATTGGAGAAATAATTGAGAAAGAGTTTGCCCGGATTCTTACAGAAAATGCTCAGACAATAGATACAGCTTATTTCTTTGGTTCGGGGCTAACAAAAGAGATATTGATGATATGCTGGGAAACAGCTATGATGCTTGGTATAGAAGCCAAACGACTTAATGCGTTCAGAATGATGAAAACGGGATTGAGCAAACGAGAAAGAGAATATTGCTCGCGCACTTTCCACTTATATCCTGCGTGTATAGGCGCTTCTATCCCTCCTTATCACGAAAGAATAAAGTTGTTTTGATGCGTATAGTATCAGGAATATATAGAGGCAGGACATTTAAAGGGAAAGCACCTGCAGGTGTACGCCCAACACAAGATGCTATGCGCGAAACTATTTTCAATATTTTAAGAAATTATATTGATTTTGAAGGTATAAGATGTGCTGATATATGCTCAGGCACAGGTGCCATGGGCTTTGAAGCCTTAAGTAGAGGTGCTGAATTTGTTTATTTTGTAGATAAATCAAGGCAATCTATGGATTATTTGAAGCAAGCGGCAGGATATTTTAATGTTCCTGCCGATGCTTATAAGTGCTTTCAAAAAGATGCTGTATCTTTTGTAAAAACATTTAAAGACAATTTTCCTAACGAAAAATTAGATTTATTGATAACAGATCCTCCATACGCTTGTAATATAGCATGCGAAGTAGTCCAATTTTCATTCGAAAATGAAATAATAAGTGATGAAGGTATATTGGTAGCAGAATATGGAAAAGGCACACATATGGTTTGCCCAGAAGGAATCGAAATTGTCGCAGAAAGAATTTTTGCAGCCGCCCAAGTTAGTTTTTTCAGAAAAATTTAAAAAAATATTTGTATTGTATTTGTTTTTTTTTATATTGCTTTTGTAAATAAATGAAGTATTTCGGAATTTATGCTCTTATCCGCCTTCAATTTAACCAGAAGACGGGAAATGCTCGATAATCACATATTGTAGAAAAATGACTGGATTAAAGGAAAAAAAATAATGTTTAAGTATGTTAAATATATGTTTATAGTTATTGCTGTTATTTCTATCTTGTCTTGTAGTGCTAAGTATAAGGAAATAAATTATATTCCAGAAAATTATTCACTACTTACAGATATTCTGTCAGAAAATAATATCATATATCCTGAAGATATTCAAAATAGTAATAATATTTTTAGAATTAAATCAAATAATAATATTTATTATATGTATCAATGGGATTTTAAATCAAATTTTAATTCAGATTCAATAAGTATTTTGAAAATGCAGGACGATATTGTGCAAAATATTAAAGTATATATTCCCAAAAGAACATGGATCTTGGATTTTGCTATAAATGATTCTTCTCTTTATGTGTTAGCCAGTGGATTTATTTATAAATACTCAATTATTAATGAGAAAATTAATTTAACACAAGTAGTCGGGATCAAGGATGAATATGATAAAAATATTCAATCAGCCGGCTATGATAGAATTGATTTCATGGATTCAACAATAGCAATATATACAAATGTTTTTGGAAAACTGTATAGAAAGCCCAAAATCAAATTATATGATTTAAAAACGATGCAAGTTGCAAAACACAAGGAATTTGAAAATACTAAAGGTGCAATGCTGAACTACGAAATGCCAAAAAGATGTTTTTCAGTTTACAAAGATAAAATATTATTAAGTGATATATCAGAATATAAAATTAAAATTTATGACAAGAATTTCAATTTAATGAATGAAATAAATTACATTCCTAAAAATTGGATATTTAATGACTATTTAAATAATTTAAAAAAAGAATTAGATAAAGTTGAAGATTTTAATGAATTTAGAGCAGAATATTCAAAGTATAGTGTGCTTCCTTGTATTAGAACAGTCGATTTTATTAATGATACAAGTATTATTGTGTCTAGATACTTGAATGAAAGTAAGTTTACTTGCTATGATATTTGGATTGAAAAAGAAGGTAAATGGATCATATATAAAGAAGATTTATATGATATTGGAAATAATCTGCCAAAAGATTACTCGAATGATATAATTGGTGATAGCTACAATGTGTCATATTTGGGTGCAAAATATTATATTGTAAATACCTGTATGATTGTACCAATAGATCTACCTTTTAAATTGGATAGCAATTTAAGAAAAAAAACAAAAAAGGAATTAAATAATATAATTGAAAAGTACTATGAAAGTAATTCAAATATTAAAGCAGCGTTCATTTTTTATAAGTTTAAATAGTATTGTTTTATTGCTTGGTTTATTTGCTATAATATCATGTAATAATAAATCAAGAAATATAAATTCAAAAGTAAAAACTTATCACAACGATACAATTGATCTGAAAAACAAATATGATAGAGCTATGATTGTAATTGCTGATGGAAATGTAGCATGCTCACAATGCTTCAAATCTTTGAGCAAAGTAAGGGGATTGCTTAAATCTAAAGCAAAATTCAACTTTCCTTTGATTTGCGTTATTGGTGACAGTCATTCAACAGTTGCAAACAGAAAAACTGAAAATTCAATAAGGCAATTATTAAATCAAGATACAACATATTTAGATTTTGTAGTAAATAAAGAAGATAATATCGGGCAAATTGCTAATTCTCTGGGTACAGAATATTATCCGGAATTAATTGTGTTGATTGATGGAAGAATTATTCATTATGATTACAAATTCCTATTCGAAACATTAGATGGGCAAACTGAAAGTATTTCAAAAAAGATAATTGAAGACATAGGAATCCAATAGAAATATTTGCTTTATATTTAATTTATTAGTAACTTGTAATTGATGTTATATATCAAGTGAGTCTGATATATGCTTTATCCGCCTTCAATTTAATCAGAAGACGGGACTGGGTTTTAATATAATTAATTATCAATTATTGTGGTTTTGTAATTTTACAAACTACGAATTAAATTGTATTTCAATGATATTTAAGATTGATATTAAAATTATATTGACAATTATAGATTTATATCGAATTTTAATCTAAAAGAATAACTTTGTTATAAATCTGTACAATCCTGCTTTTGAAACGATATTATGATTAGAGAATATAAAATATAATTCTCAATCAAATATTATAAATATAAAGGTGCAATATGAAAGCATTATTTTTAATAGTTTTTGCATGTATTTTTAATATTTGCAAAATATTCTGCCAAGAAGACTGGAGTAGGCAAGAGAAAATTGATGATATTATTCTTGCTAATATATCAACATTAGCTGTGGATTCTTCAAATAGAGTAATATTCCCTGCTTCAGATAATATTTTTATACAAGATTCTTTAAATTCACAAAAAATAAACGGTTCATTATATTCAGATACTAAATATTATAATTTAAGAAGCTTTGAGGTTTCAAAAGATAATATTCTTTGGGGAGCATCCGAATTGGGGTTTATGAAATATTATCTTGATAACGATAGTTTAGCTTTTTTCGACAGAAAATCAATAAAAGGTGATTGGGATTACGAATATATTAATGGATTGACAATTGATAACAATAATGATATTTGGTTCACATCTCGAAATCCGTATCTTTCGAAGCTAAGCGGAAATGAATTTACAGATTATGATGTGTCTTATGAAAACAAAATATTATCAATAAACTTCCATAAGACAAAATTGTTAGCTGATACTTCATCAAACATTTGGGTTTCTGGCGATGATGGAATTTTAGCTTTTTCAACCAATTCGACTCAAAATAAATTTATTTACAAAAAATTTACATTAGAAGAGCTTAATTTTAAAAATGCTTGCGCTGAACTATGCTTTGATAAAATTAATAATATAATATGGGCTTCGAGTAGAAATGGAGAAGTTTCATATTTCAAAGAAAATAAATGGAATCAATTAGTAATTCCAGATAGTCTTATCGATAAGACAAAATTAGGGGGGATTTCTAATAATTTTATTAATAAAATATTTATTGATAAAAATAATAGGGTTAATTTATTTTGGCATACATCAAATTATTATCTTATTTTAGATAATTATATAATTAAAAAATATGTTTTTCCTTCATCAATATGTAATACTTCACTTACAGTATTTTCAGTAGTAAACGACAAATATGGCAGCCTTTATTTAGGAACATTAGAAAATGGATTGATAAAAAAGGTAAATCCTATAATAAATACAGTTGATAATCAAATATTATCAGATTTTTATATCAGAAAAATTTATCCAAATCCGAGCAAAAATATTGTAACAATAGAAATGGTACTAAATCTCGTTGATTTAGATGAATATGATGTCAGGTTGAATGATTTAATGGGATTAGAAGTAGTAAATCTTACAAGTAATATTGATATTAATTATATATCAGGAGAATCGAGCTGTACTTTTAATATTGAAAAATTAAATCAAGGCGTTTACTTTTTATGTGTAAGTAAAGGACAAGAAAAAATATCGAAAATGATAGTGAAGTATTAAAAGATTAATTACTTAGTAATTTAAATAATCTTTGTATTTATGTAAAATATGATAAAAGTTTAAATGACTTTAAATAATTAATCATTTGTTGATTTGTTCAATCAAAGCATTTTTCATTTTTTCTGCTTCTGTGGAATCAATGAGCCCATAATGCTTTGCCATATAAATTATAGAAATTGAATTATATATATATGCACTTTTTAAATCAGTATCTGCTATTGATTTAATATGTTTAATTACAGTTGATATGTCTTTACGTGCAATAGGACCAGTGAGTGGAAATTCGTTGATGTCTGCATTCAGTACGTTATCGATAGATTTTGATAAAATATTACTTAAAAAATTATTTACGGGAAGCTCAATTTGCTCTGCTAAACTTTTGGCAAGCGATGTAGTGCTACAAATCTGATTGGCTGCAACCGCTCCAATTGCATGATAAATAGATTTTTGATTTATCTGAGAGTTTGTGAAATAATGTGCTTTGCCTTTCATGATTTTTATAAATAAATCGGATAGACTTCGATTTTCATCGTCGCAATCTATTCCCCATGATATATCATCAAACATATCGTTTGTGAATTTATAAAAAGTTTGAAAAGGGTGTGCTCCAAAAAATGCTGATTTTGCTTCCAGACAATTTAATACCTCTTTGCCCAGGGAACCGGAAAAATGAATAAAACAAGAGCTTCTTAGTTCCAAAGTTGAATTTGCAAATTGATCTGCTGCTGATTGAATTTGATTGTCCGGCAAGGCAAGAAGTATGAAGTCGGCAGGGAACTCAATTTCTTGTATGCTGTGATATCTTTTGCAAAAGTCGAAATTGAGATTAATATTTGGCTCGACAATCCATTTAATATTAGAATTAATTCGTAGATATTCTATCAAGCAATAACCTAATTTGCCTGCTCCAACAATTCCGAAGCTATATTCAGAAATATTTTCCAATGGTATTTCCCAAAAAAAATCAAAAAAAGAAAAAATACATCAAAATTTCTTATTTTGCAAAATTACAAATAATTAAATGAATTGATAATGTCGTTTGCAGGAAAAATTGCATTAAGATATATATTTAGCAAGAGAAGTATGAACTTCATTACTGTTATTACATTTATTTCGATAATAGGAATAACAGTAGGAGTTGCTGCCCTGATTTCTGTACTTTCAATATTTAATGGATTTCAGGCAATAACAATTAAGCAAATAATTGGATTTGATCCACAATTTAGGATTATGCCTGCCCAAGGAGCATATATAGATTCGGCAGAGACATTAAAAACTAAAATTGAAAAAATACAAGGAATTCGCTCGGTTACTCCATTGATGCAAGGCAGAGCTGTGGCTCTCAAAGGCACAGGCATAAGAGTATTTACAGTGATGGGAATCCCTGATAGTGCCCATGATTATGTGAAAATGATAAAATCCGGTGGAATAGTCGGTAGATTTGATTATAGCGACAAAGGGGAAATTCCAAATATTGTAATAGGTGCTATGCTGGCAGATAGGTTGAGTGTATTGCCAAATGATACTTTAGTAGTGCTCTCTGCGTCAAGATTAGAAAAATCTATTTCTAATTTTTCTCAGCCTCAAGGATTGACATTCAAAGTAAAAGGTTTTTTTCAAACAAACATCAAAGATTATGACTTGATATATGCATTTTGTTCGCAAAAAGCAGCCAGCAGATTATATACTAATGGAGATCTATTGACTAGTTCGTTAGAAATAAGGCTCGAAGATAATGCAGATGAAGAAAAAATTGCATCCGCACTAAATTCAATTATGAATGCAAATACAAAAATTTTAAGTTGGAAGGATATAAATGCAGACTTATTTCAAGTGATGAGATTTGAGAGAATGGCGTCATTTTCTATACTTAGCATAATAATTATTATTGCAGTATTTAATGTGCTTGCTTCATTATCGATGACAGTAACAGAAAAGAAAAAAGATATAGGAATAATGAAGGCATTTGGGGCAAGCAGCAAGGAGATTAGCAAGATTTATCTGTTTCAAGGATTTATGATTGGTAGTTTTGGATCGATGTTTGGAGCATTACTTGGTATCGGATTTGTGTTGGGGCAAATGAATTTTAAATGGTTTAGAGTGGATACTAATAAGTATATTATCGATGCAATTCCGGTAGTTTTAAAGGTAGAAGATGTAATTTTGGTGTGCATCACTGCACTTGTATTGTCGTTTTTGGGTGCAATATATCCTGCATATCGCGCAGGGCGACAGAATATTATAGAATCCATTAAATACGAATAGTATTTTAAAATTATATTTATTATATTAGCAATTGGAAAAAAGGTTAAAATTTAATAGTAGATGAGAATAAGCAAGGCATAGAGATACTCCCGAATAGATATTAATTTTTCTTATATACATAAAAGGAGTGATTTATGTTGAAAAAAGTACTGATTTTTGGTTTTGGGTTGGCATTTGTAATAGCCGGTTGCGGAAAAGTAGAAGAAGCAAAGCAGGCGATGCAAACAATCGAAAATGTCAATAATCTTGCAAAAGCAGGCGACAAAGCCGAGCAGATGCAAAAAATCGCACAAGAAAGAAAACAAGCCCGCCGTGCAAAAGGCGATACTCTAGCAATGCACTTTACAAAACTTAAAGAATACTTGCCAGCAAGCGTCTCCGGATATACTATGGAAGAGCCAAATGGGCAAACTACTAATATGATGGGATTTTCTCTTTCGGAAGTAAATGCTAAATTTAAAAAAGATCCTGATCATATTGATATCAAGCTTATTGATTACAACGAAGGTTATGATTTTTTGAGTGCTGCTGCATATTGGATGCTTGCTGATTTATCTGTCGAAAATTCAGAC
>JAUQWR010000615.1 GCA_030835065.1 Candidatus Kapaibacterium sp. | reverse complement strand
CTTCTTAGAGCTATTCAATTTGGTGAGTTTGAACGATTGGGTGGTAATAAAACTATTAAAGTTGATGTTAGAATTATTACTGCTACTAATAGAAATTTAGAAGATATGATTAAATCCGGCGAATTTAGAGAAGATTTGTATTATAGATTTAATGTAGTTACAATTCAAATCCCTCCGCTTAGAGATAGAAAAGCTGATATTCCTGCTCTTATTACTCACTTCATTTCTAAATATTCTGATTTGAATGGTAAAGCTCTTAAAGGTATTTCGCGAGAGGCTCTCGATAGTATGATGAAATATGATTATCCGGGTAATATCAGGGAACTCGAAAATATTATTCAAAGAGCAGTTGTTCTATCCAGAGATGAATACATTACTATAAGTGATTTACCCAAAAATGTAAGCATTGGTATCAAAGACAATTCTCTTCCAGATGATATAGAAATCGGAGATTTGAACATAATTGTTGAATCAATAGAAAGAAAGCTTATAAAAAAGGCATTGAATCAATGTTTTGGCAATCAATCTAAAGCTGCAGAATTACTCAATATTTCCGAAAGAACAATCAGATATAAAATATCAAAGTATAATATCAAACAAGGTGAAGAATGAGATTAGCTGAGCACATGAAGACTGTCTCCTGGTCTTTAGCCGATAAATTTATTTTTATTCTTTATGGTTTGGTTTCGTTTTTCCAGGTTAAATTTTCTACTCCGGAAGAATATGGATATTTCTTTTTGCTTAATGCACTTCATACTTGGATATTTGTAGTATCGGACGGACTGACATTACAAAATATTATTCAATTTGGTGCGAAAAAAGAAAATCGTGGAAATTTGAATTTTTTGTCCTTAGCAATGCATTGTGCCTTGACAATTATAGTATCTATGTCAATTTTTGTTGGAAAAGATGTATTTGCATCAGTATTCAATAACCCAAGATTGCTAAGTGTAGCAGTTTCTTTGCCATTACTTACACTATTCAATTTGCCAAGATCATATGCAATGAAATTTCTATATAGAGATCAGCAGATATTCAAGTTGTTTCTACTCAATTTTGCCTATGCCGGCATAATGTGTATAATTGGTATATATTATCTTTCAATAAAAGCTCATTTTGATTATAATTTGTTTCTTAGAGTATTATATATTGGAACAATTGCCAGCTCATTAGTTGGCTTGATAATAACCCCACAGATGTATGAACTAAAGTTTAAAGGAGCAGTGAAAGTCAAAGAACTTTTGAAATTTTCGCTTCCTAATATGCTTGGCAGCTCATTACATATGATGCCAAGATTGCTTGATGTATTTTTTGTTTCATACTTCTTTGGACCAAAAATTTCGGGTGTATATTCTGCAGCCAAAACTTTGTTTAGAGTATTCGATGAAACATTATTTGCAGCAAATGGACTAGTGTATCCGGCAGCAGTAAGGCAAATAAGTGCAGGTAATAATAAATCATTGAACGACATGATAAGCAAATCAATATCATTCTTAGTATTTTTCTTTGCATTATGTGCTTTGTTATTAAATATTGGGTTCAGTGATTTTATTGCTTCTATATTATTGAATGATAAATTTACTAATGCAGTACCATATCTCAATATCATGGTATTATCATCGATAGCAACACCATTTACTATACTATCCGGGCTAATTGTTGCACTCAATCGACCACAGATAGTGGTTAAATTTATATTTGCTTCAATATTAGTATGGGCTGGCTCGTTTATGCTAGTCGGATTTATTCAAAATCCAATGTTGATAGTAATACCTCAAATTTTATATTATTCCGTATTGGGAGTAATTTTATATAAATATATTCATAAAGAAATTGAATTTAAGTTTGTTCAAATATTCAGGGCAGTTCCTGATTCTGTAAATTTTATAAAAGCAAAACTAAATAGAGCATAAATAATGAAAGACAAGCAGACACCATTGATGAGGCAATATACTCAGATCAAAGAAAAATATCCTGAGACAATATTGTTGTTCAGATTAGGAGATTTTTTTGAGACTTTCGAAGATGATGCCGTAATAACATCGAAAGTATGCGGAATAACTCTTACAAAGCGAAATAATGGTGCTGCAGGCGATATGCCTTTGGCTGGTTTTCCACATCATCAATTGGATGCCTATCTGCCAAAGTTAGTTAAAGCCGGATATCGTGTTGCTGTATGCGAGCAATTAGAAGATCCTAAAATGGCTAAAGGTATAGTTAAGCGTGATGTGGTCGAGGTAGTTACTCCGGGTGTAGCTCTATACGATAAATTACTCGATTCTAAGAGAAATAATTATGTTGCTTCGGTATATTTTAGTGAGCACAAAAACAGTCAGAATATGATTGGTATGGCTTTTTGCGACATATCTACCGGCGAATTTTTTGTTTCAGAACTTCACAAGAGCAAAATCAATGAAGTATTGGAAAGTATTTCGCCAGCTGAAATAATTATTTCTAAATCGCAGAGACAGTTATTTAATGATATTATATCTGCATCGCTTTCTGAAGTACCACTTGCAAGACTTGAAGAGTGGATTTTTGAATATGATTTCTGTAAAGAAAAGATACTTAACTTATTTAATTCTAAGAATCTTAAAGGATTTGGCGTAGAAGATATGCAGGCAGCTGTTGTTGCTGCCGGAGTTGCAATTCATTATATAAGCGAAACTCAAAAAGGACAATTATCGCATATAAAGCAGATTAGATACTATAATTATTCAGA
>JAUQWR010000052.1 GCA_030835065.1 Candidatus Kapaibacterium sp. | reverse complement strand
AACACATTGAGCAAACAATCCAATAATGCAAATGCTTATGATTTTGAAATGATATACGAAACAAAGATAAAATCTCGTTGTAATATAATCAGTATTATTTCACTAATTATATCTATAATTGGTATTTATACATTTTATTTTGGTATAAATTAATGGCATGAACTACAGGAGCAATTGGCATTTGATTTAGATTTTTCAAAAGATTCTTTGCCTTCTTTGAATGACAAATAAGCTAGTATTAAAGCACCAATTGAATCAAAATAGGCAATATCGAACATTTCGTATAATCCGCTTGAGAGCAAGAGCACAACAGACATATACAAACAGACTTTAGTACAATTAGCATCAGCGATAATTGCATCAGAATTCAATTTTTTGCCTACAAAAATCTTTGCCTTAATAAGCATAAACATTGACAAAATGGAAACAGCAGAGATTACTATTCCCCAAAAAGTAGTTTCTGGTTTGTGAGCAGAAAAAATAGCTAATATAGCACTAACAAAAAGCAAACCGGTGAGCATATAAAATGCAGCACCGGTTATCTTAAGAGCTGTTTTTTCGAATTTATCGCGAGAGCTATTCTTATTTTTCTTAATTCTATAAACCATGTGTATGATACCAATCCCTGAAATTGTTTCAATGAAACTATCTGCACCAAAACCAAATAGAGCTATCGTCTCATCATTAATTCCAAAATAGATTGATACCAATCCTTCTATAATATTATAAAAAACTGTAATAAAACTAAGTATCAATGCATACTTATAATATTTAACTTCAATATCTACCATTTTTTACTTTCAATAGTTGCCTGAATTTCAGTGCTAATAGCATTCAAAAAATCATATCCTGTAGACGATTCAATAGCATCAACTGTTGTTTTATACTTATCCCAGGTGTCCTTTCTTACTCCGTCAATATTAGGCATCATTACGGCATATACAGTTGTATTTTTGTTTACATCCTTTAATGACTGTCCAGATTCAAGAACGACAACAATTTTAAAGCAAGAATCCGGTATTTTAAGTTTTCCATTAATTGTATTATTTGAATGATAAACACCGCCAGCCACAATAAACAACTCTTTTTTCTGATTTTTGCATAAATCTTCACAGAAAAGTTCGAAATCATACCATACTCCACGATTTAAGTCTGGAGTTTGTGGCAGTATATTAGTCATATAAAATGTAGATTTATTATCTTCGATTGTTTTAGTTCTTTCTTCTGATCTAACCATGTGACCTCTATCATAACCTGAATTGGTATAATCAGAGTGTTTAATTATAGTCCAATCTTTAGGCAGGCTGGTATCAGAAATAAAATTTCCATCATATCTATCAACATCACCATACCAAGATGCATTTAAATTCCATGCGACCCAATTAGTCGTATTAGTAAAATGATCGTAGCTAAAAACATATTGTGGTCGCAATACGACGTAATCATTAATAGAATCAGAATCCTTTGGCTCACCTAATGCAATATGAATACTTTTGGGCTTAGGATCTTCTTTTGGAGGAACATTGGGATTGCTGGAGGAATCTGTGCAAGATACTAAAGTGAAAAAAAGCCCCAATAGGAACAAATAACGCTTCATAAAAACTCCGGATTTATTAGCAAATCCGAGGTGCCGAGGTATAAAGACACAAATATCCTTCTGCTATTCATATGCTGAACAGCATAGGTTTAAGTATTTGGATTGTCAATAATTCCCCCCTAACTTCATTTTGAAGTCTCACCCCGGGGACATATAATGCAATTTACAAAAACTTTTTTAAAATTGAAATATTCTAAAGATTATATTATCTTGCGGTATTAATTAAGGAGATTTTTATGTTCAAATTTACTTATAAAGTCGGACTTGCAGATACAGATAGTGCATCAGTTCTTTTTTTTGCTAATCAGTTTAATATTATTCACTTAGCTTACGAGTCATTTTTAGATTCTATAAATTTATCCATATCTACTATTCTCAACGAAAAGGAGTTTATTATTCCAATTATTCATGCACAATCTGAATATATTGCTGCTGTTAGAGTAGGAGACATTTTAGAGATTGAACTGAAATTGACTCAAATTTCAGAATCAATTTTTGAAATCAATTATGAAATAACAAAAAATTCTAATATATGTGGAAAATCAATTACAAGGCATATAGTATTAGATAAACATACAAGAAAAAAGGTAGAATTACCTGAAGAAATAAAACATCAGATAGATTTTAAATAATTTTCAGCATAATTTTTCAATTCTGCTCTCGAAATTTTTATACCTGACCCAAGCATTTCATTAGGAATTTCAATAAAATGCTTGGGTATCTTATAATTTGCCGCTTTTGATTTGAGTATTTTTTTAATATCATCTATTGAAATAAACTTTCTGTATTTTATCATGGCAATTCCTTTTTGACCAAATTCATGATCAAAGACAGGAACAACATAAGCTATTTCGATTTGATCGATTGCATTCAATAATGCTTCGATTTCTTCTGGATGAATATTTTCTCCGCCACTAATAAACATATTGTCTTTACGCCCAATTATATTCAAGCTACCATCATAATTGATATTTCCTAAATCTCCACTAGGATAGTAAGTATCTATAAATGGTTCAATTAGCTTTCCATCGCTGATTAATCCTTCGAATAAACACTCTCCTGCTAAAAATATTTCTCCATTAATTATCTTTATTCTTCTATAATTCAATACTCTATAAGCATTATTTTCATTCACGTTTTTGATTTTTTTTGAACTAGCAATCTGCGACCCCATCTCTGTCATGCCATAACTAATATATATGTTTAAATTCAATTTTACAGCTTTTTCGAGCAATTCATTCCAAATTGCAGAGCCACCAATAAGAATTGCTTTTGTATTCTGCAAATTTGGTAATGTATTTTCATCCTCGATGAATCTCTGCAATTGAGTTGCTACTAAAGAGACATGACTTGGCTTGAAACAAGAAATATCGAAAGCAGGATTAGAGTTATTGCTTGCTAAAGAAATAGAAGCATTTGCCAAAATAGCTTTAAATATACTGGATAATCCTCCCACATGATATAAGGGCAAATTGACTAACCAATTATCTTCACTTTCAAATTCAATATTTTCACTTGAGCCAAGAGCATTATAAAAATGTGATTCTACTCTATGTTGTATTGCTTTATATTTGCCGGTCGATCCTGAACTATAAATAATCGTACGAGATTGGCAAGATATGAAATCGCTTATCTTCAGAATACTAAAATCTGAAGTATTTTCAAATAAATTGTCTGGAATTATTAATTTATTATAGTTGAAATCAATAAGAATATCGCTTAAAATCAAATCAGCTTTGATGTTATTTATCTGTTCAGAAACTTTTGTAATTGGTAACTTGTGATTTAAAATTGCAGTTTTTGCTCCTAATTTTAATGAAGCTAAAATTGCAATTACGGCTTTTAATGGATTTGTTGCAATGATGGCAATTGTGGTAGGTTTTGATTCATTAACATCTACAATCAATTCAGACATGTATCTTACAGCATTAAAAATTTCCCTATAAGTATAATATCTATCAATAGTTTTGACGAATATTCTATCTTTTTCCAAATATTTATTGAAGAAATCCATTAAAATATTCTCTTTAATTGATTATAGTCTATATTGAAATTTGGATTTAAGATTATTGAGTTTGATCGATAAATCAATAAGTCAGACAAATCCTCAACAAAAAATTTGGTAGTATCAAGTCCCATATATTCAGTAAGATTATACTTAGCAGCTAATTTTATTATGTGCGATATTCCAATACTTGATTCGTAAGCAGAACTCAGAATTATTCTTTTACCCTTGCTCAAGGCATTTACAATAAAATTTTCGAAATTAAACACCAGACTTGGCTTAATAGAAACAATGTCATAATCAGTATCCTCAAACTCATCAAGTTTGTTTTGTATTATTGTTTCATCCAAAGCAATTTGAAAATCAAACATCTGTTTGAATTCTTTTAAATCTTTAGGATTTGAAAATGGTTCTTCAATAAAATCGATTGAAGAAGGCTTGATATTAGAAAAAATTGAGCAAAGATCGGTAATATTGGCAGACTGATTAAAATCAATTCTAAATTTAACAGCTAATTGTTCACTAATATCATCAATCTCATTGTAATGATTTAAGAATATATCCTTTTTTAGTTTGATGACAGAGTAATTATCGTTTGCTATCTTGATAATATTTTCTTTAAAGTTCGAATTTGTATCATTATAAAAATATGCCAATTTAACTTCAATATCTGAATTTGTATTATTAACATTATTGATAAGAGACCACAAAGGGAAATACAATTGAGGATAATCATTCAAGATAGGATGATTGAGAATCGTATCATCAGCAAAATTAGAAATTATTGATTTTTGTATTAATTCAATAAGAAGTTGGATATCGAATTGGGAGCAAAATTCGGGATTGGACGGGTATTCCACATAATATTTCTTATTATGCA
>JAUQWR010000614.1 GCA_030835065.1 Candidatus Kapaibacterium sp. | reverse complement strand
ACATTGGAAACATTGGACCAATTTTACTATCGAAGGATATAAATGCAGGTGCAGTTATTTCTGGTCTTAATATAAGCATACCTACAAAACCTATTACCAAACCAATTATAAGAATATACATAGATAAATAATCTCTTGGCTGAAGTAATATCCATACTGGGATTACACTAGCAATAAAAACGTAAACCATTGTAAGAATCAACCATGTTTGGTAAGAAGCAACAAGTGGAAATGCATTTCCTAATAATATCAAACCAAATAAAAATATAAGAGCAATAATTGTCGAAATTGCAATAGGAGCATTTTTTCTATAAACAAGATAACCAAATCCCATTGCTAAAAAAAGCAAACCGAAAGTTGGAATAGCAATTTCAGGTTTTTCGACAATTGTTTTGGCAGTCAAATCAGCAAAAACTGCTTGAACTAAAATCAAAGTAAGCCACACAAATACAGCAAAAAAGCTTCGTGCTTTGGGCGATATTGCAGTACCTGCAATATCAACAATCGATACACCTTTGCTTCTTGCAGAAATAATCAGTGCAGTATAGTCGTGAACTGCCCCCATGAATACAGAAGCCACAACAATCCAAATCAAGGCAGGAAGCCAGCCGAATAGCGCAAAAGCAAGAATAGGACCTACAATTGGTCCGGCTCCGGCAATAGAAGAAAAATGGTGTCCAAATAAAATTGGAGATTTAGTAGGTACATAATCATTGCCGTCATACATTGTATGCGAAGGTGTTTCGATAGAATCGTCTGAGCCCAACACTCTTTTTTTAATTACACCGCCATACCAAAAGTATGCGAAAATAAAATAAACAATACCGAATCCAATAAGTACAGCAGAATTCATAAGCACCTATATGATTTTTGTTAAAAATAATATATCTAATATATAACTATTTCTTCAAATCTTTAAGAATTTCATTAGCTCTTTCTAAAGCTATATCAATATTTCCACATATATTTTTAGGATCAATTTTTGCCAAAAATCCGCTCTGCTCCAAGGCTCTATATGGCTGAGCATGCATACCTGAAAAAATTACTACCACGCCGTTTTTAATAGACTCTTCATAAAATTCTTCCAAAAAGTGCATACCAGTATAGTCTATTGCAGGCACACTCCTCATTCTTATAATTTGAATAAGTGGCTTTTTAGATATTCTGTCTATTTGATCTTTAAATTTATTTGCAGCACCAAAAAAGAAAGGTCCATTAATTTCATATACGTTTACTCCATGTGGAATCTGTTTTCTATCAATAGAGTAGTCGTCCGGATTTTCTTCGGCATCTGCTAGCTCTCTTGTGATTACACCAACATTTGTAACCAGAGCCATTCTTCTCATGAATAGGAATACCGCCAGTAGCAAGCCAATTTCGATAGCAATAGTCAAATCAAATACAACAGTCAATCCAAATGTAGTAAGAAGTACTATTACATCAGAACCCGGGCTCTTACGCAATGCCTTGAATTCTCTCCATTCAAACATATTATAAGATACTACAATCAATATAGCAGCTAAGGTAGGCATTGGTATCAATTTTGCAAACTGTCCTAAAAACAACATAATTAGCAAAAGCATGAATGCATGTATAATACCGGACACTGGAGTTTTTGCACCACTTTTTATATTTGTTACTGTTCGGGCAATTGCGCCTGTTGCAGGAATTCCACCAAACAATGGAGAAGCAATATTTGCAAGACCTTGAGCAACTAACTCCATATTAGATCTGTGCTTACCACCTATCATACCATCAGCCACAATTGCAGATAGCAAAGACTCTATTGCAGCTAGTATTGCAATTGAAGTCGCAGGCAATAGCAGATTTTTAATTGTTGCCAAATCTATGTGTGGAAATACTGGCATTGGCAAGGAAGATGGAATTTCTCCAAATCTACTACCGATCGTTTCCACAGGCAAATTGAAATATCCAACTGCAAATGTAGTTATTATAATTGCTATAATTGATCCAGGGATTTTTACTTTGAGTTTGCCCCATACAATAATAAATACCAATGAGAACAAACCTATGCACATCGAATAAATATTAATCTGATGGAAGCTTTGAAAATAGACCCACATTTTGTCTATAAAATCGGCAGGCAGATTTTTTATTCCCATTCCAAAAAAATCATTAAGCTGAGAGCTAAAAATAATCAAGGCAATACCTGAAGTAAAGCCGACTATTATTGGATAAGGAATAAATTTAATGATAGAACCAATTTTTGCCAAACCCATAATCACAAGAATAACACCAGCCATTACCGTTGCTATCATTAATCCATTAATACCATAAGTCTGGATTATACTATAAACAATAACAACAAATGCACCGGTCGGTCCACCGATTTGCACTCTGCTGCCGCCAAAAGCAGAAATAATAAATCCGGCTATCACGGCTGTTATCAATCCTTTTTCTGGAGACACGCCCGATGCTATGGCAAATGCTATTGCCAAAGGTAGGGCAACTATTCCTAAGATTAACCCTGATTGTAGATCTGCAAAAAATGTTTCTTTATTATATGTCTTTAAAGTCGTAAATAATTTTGGCTTTAACAATTCTTCTTCTCGTATCTTTTCTACAAAATGTCATTCTAAGAAATGCAATTTATGAATTTTTTTAATAATTCTCCTTATCGATGAAAAAATTAATCAAATTAACATAAATGAATAATTATTGCGAATGCCTATTTTTCAAAAACTTAGAAAGAGATTTCACTAAATTGACCTTTTCATCTACTTCAAAGCAAGCTACCTTATACCTTTTAAATAATTTAAGCATATTATTTTCAGGCTTTACATTTTCATTACTTAAAAAATTAGTTTCGGTATCTAAATATTGAATACCTTTAATATTTCTCAATAAATCAATATTAATTTCATTTATTTTTATTGCATTCAATTCATGTTTGAAAGCCAATTTCGACAAATCATTTTCAAAATTATTATCAATAAAATCAGAAATAATAAATATTATTGATCTCTTTTTCAAAACATTATTTGCAAATTTTAAAGCCGAAGAAATATTAGTTTTGGAATTAGAATTGATATTATCAATACTTTTGAGTATGTTCAAAACCGAAAACCTGCTTTTGGAAGCCTTTATATATTTAATTATTTTATCGTCAAACAAAATCAAAGATACTTTATCCCCATTGTATAATGCAGCATAAGCAAGCAAAGAACTGATTTCAGACAATACATTTTTTTTAAAATCAAAATCTGAATTCAACATCGAAGCAGATACATCAATCATCAAAACTAAATTTATTTCACGTTCGGCTTCAAAGATTTTAATATAAGCTTTATCATGCCTTGCAGAGGTATTCCAATCGATATTTTTAATATCATCGCCCCAATAATACTCTCTAAGCTCGCTAAAAGCAAGACCATTACCTTTAAAAGCAGATTTATAAGAGCCAAATATCATTTCTTGAGATAGCTTTTTGGCTTTTATTGCCAGCTTTTTATATTTGATTTTATTGTTAAGCATAAATTTTTCAATTTCAGTCCTTTATTTAATATAAGCAATAATTCGGATATTATTATACAATAAAAGAGCTGATTCATTGTATTTATAATAAATTTTGTGTTTTCCTAAAGGCATTAAAATGTTTGATTCGATAAGCACTCTAGCTGCACAGCTTGATGATCTTGCAAATCATAATATCAGCTCTGTCAATCAAAATATTTCTAAAGAAATATTGAATAATACAGAAATTGCATTATCTAATGGACTATGCAATTCTGAAAACAAGCATATTGCAAGGCAATGGCTTATCCAAACTTCAAAAACAAAATTTTTGCGCAATCTGCCTGATTCAGAATTTAGAAATATTTGGGCAGATTTTGCTTTCAAAATTATTCAATCCATCGATTATTCTTTTCTTGATTTGATGGAAGATAGAAGCGAAGAACACCCTCAGAAGGCTCTCTTTATTGATACTTCCACTCCTAATCATTCAAGATGGAGCTATGAGCAAGTTTTTAGACGCATGAAAGAAACTGCTACTGCTTTCTATTCAATCAATCCTAAACCTCGGGTGGCTTTGTTTCTCGAAAACTCTCCTGATGGTGCAATTTGCGACCTTGCTTGTTTAGCTTTTAGCATTTTAGATAGCCCACTTAACGTGCATTTCTCTTTGGATGAACTCAAAATTATTTTCGATTCTGTTGGATTTAATATCGCTGTTACTGATTCTTTCGAAAGATTTAAAAAACTTGAAAAACTAAATCTTGAAGTAAAAAACAAATTCCAAATTCTATTAATAAATCAGATCGATGACGATACTCATGAATCTATTTATCTGCCTCAGTATTGCAAAACATTTAATAATGATGAAATAAGCAAAACTTTATCAGATATTAAGAGAATGCCAATAAACCAGGTTTGTACTATAATGTTTACTTCCGGTAGCACAGGCAAGCCCAAAGGTGTGTCGTTTTCAAATTACAACCTTGTAAGCAAAAGATTTGCTCGAGCTGCCGCATTACCTCTTGTTGGCGATAACGAAGTATTGTTGTGTTTCCTGCCTCTTTTCCATACGTTTGGCAGATATTTAGAAATGATGGGCATGATTTATTGGGGCGGAACTTACGTCTTTGCTGCCAATCCGTCTGCCGAAACTCTTCTTGCTCTCTTCCCTAAAATTAATCCTACCGGATTTATAAGTGTCCCAATAAGATGGGTCCAACTCTACGAAAAAGTGCAAGAAGAAATGGAAGGCAAAAGCAGCTCAAAAGAATTAGTTGCTGCTCTTAGAAAAGTTACTGGCACAAACTTACGTTGGGGACTATCTGCTGCTGGATACTTAGATCCTAAGATTTTTATGTTTTTCCATCGTAATGAAATCGAACTTTGCAGCGGATTTGGAATGACTGAGGCAACCGGCGGTATCACTATGACTCCTCCCGGAGCCTATCAAGAAAATACAGTAGGAAAACCACTTCCCGGCACTTTTTCTAAACTTGCCGATACCGGTGAATTGTTAATAAGCGGACATTATATTGCCAGATATTTAGAAGACAAAGGTCCCGGCGATATCATTGATTTTCCATCTTCTTCAGCTTCAGATTTCTGGATGCCTACAGGCGATATTTTTACTATCAATAATAAAGGTTATTATTCTATTATTGATAGGCTCAAAGATATTTATAAAAACAACAAAGGGCAAACTATTGCTCCTCGTAATGTTGAAATGAAATTTGAAGGTGTACCTGGTATTAAACGTACTTTTCTTGTTGGTGATGGACGCGCATACAATACTTTATTTATTGTACCTGATTTTTCGGATTCGCTCTTTCATGCGCCTGAAGTCTCTAAATTTCCTCGTAATTATTTCCAAAAGATTATCGCTACTGCCAATAAGGATTTAGCTCCTTACGAAAGAGTTGTCAATTTTGAGCTGCTCGAACGCGATTTTACACTCGAAGATGGAGAGCTTACTCCTAAAGGAAGCTTTAATAGAAAAGCAATAGAAAAGAATTTTGGAAGAATTATCGAAGAACTATATAGAAAAAATTCAATTGAATATCAATTAGACTTTTGCAAAGTAAGTATTCCAAGATGGTTTTATCGTGATTTAGGCATTTTGGAAGATAATATTATTTATGATTGCGACCATTTTGTAAATGCAGTTAGCGGGGCTAGATTACTTTTCAAAAAAATAAATGAAAATCAATACCAAATTGGCGATTTTATTTACAACATTAATCTAAAAAATATTGATTTAGGGCTGTTTGCTGTTCAGCCAAAACTATGGGTAGCAAACCTTTCGTTAATGAATTTTGCACCAATCAAAGAAGGATGGGACAATCAATTTGATGGAATTTCTTCAATAATTTTGAAATCTTTCGATGGTTTTATTCCAATTTCTGAAACCGATATTCTCGACATAAAATCAATTAAAAACTTTAGTCTAAAATTTGCTTATTCAAATATATCCAAAACTTTATATTGCAACGAAGAAATCGCATTAGATGCTTTAAAAACTCTTGCAGATGTTTTGATGATGCAAAATTCAAATGTTACTGATTTAGTAAAACGCAGGCTCCAAGCATTAGCTTATCATCCTTCCGAAGAAGTAAGATGCATGGCTTATAGAATTCTTCTCGAAGAAGAGCCAGGTACTACTGAATATAGCGATGCATTCCCTACTTTCTTAGAATCCGGGCTTACTTTCTTAAACAATCATTCTATCGAAATTATTGCTAAATCTAAATTTGAAGGTAGAAGACTTAATGCTTTGCGAAAAAGACTTCTTACTTATAGAACAACTTTAAATTGGGATAATGCCGAAAAATATTTCCCTCAACTCGAAAATGTATTCAAACTTTTAGTCAATTTTGTTGCTCATAATCCTGAATACTACGCACCTGTCCGTGTTGAACTTACTAATTGGATTATGCACAAATCAGGCGGTGGTATTTCAAAAATAGCTGAGAAATATCTCTGGGAATTATCCGAAAAATATGAAGAAAAATTGAATGAAAATTCCAAAACTTATACTATATCAGATTGGGATTCGAAAATTATATTCGATCCTAACATGAGTCCAAAAGACATAAATTTAGTAAAGCAAGTTTTGTATGGCACTACATTCCTTAAGCAATCGGTAATTTTGGCATTTGACGAGCAACACTTCGATTTGGATGATGTGCCAAACGATGGTATTTGGATTACAAGGATGCATTCATGGCATAAAAATCTTTTTTATAGAGTATCAATCAATACTAAATATAACAAACACTACGATATCCAGATGGTTCTTCAAGAAAGCTTCCGTAATAGAGCCAATCTCGAAACAGTCTTGTGGCTTATTGTTGTGTCTGGATATCCTCATGGTGCTAATGTATTACCTAAAATTGGTTGTGCACGTCCAGAATTAGAAGCACGCTCCATGGTTTATACAGGCGAACTTACTGTTTGGGAAAAAATTCGTGAAATCTCTGTCTATAGAATTTTAGGGCAACCTTTGCCAAAACTAAATCTAATTAAAAAATTATTTACTGAGGGTATGGCTGCTTTTATAAGAGCATGGAGAAATAGTGGCTATCAGATTCTGCCTGGCGTTATCACTCCTAGCAATGTAGTTGTTCCTGAATTGGATTTCCAAGATGGAGCTACTATACTTACTCTTGCAGGTTGGAAAAAGTTCAAAAATATTCTCTCCATAATAAAACCACTAGTAGATAATTTTTATAAAAAGACAGTTCATCATTATTCTTGGGCTAAATATCATCTGAATGTAAAATGGATATTTGATGCATTCTTCGAAGCATTAGACGAAGAAGACGCTATGTTTTATCTCGAAAAACTAAAAAGAGAATTATCCCGACACGATATTCTATGCCCAATGGGTGAAAGTCTTCATCAAAATCTGGTAGAGTTTCTTGAAAATATTCAAATTGAGTATCGCCACCCAATGCCACTAATTTATGCTATTGATAAATATCATGAATGGCAATTGATCAATCCTAATGCTCTGCCAAAAGCAAAAGAACAATCTATCTTAGAATTGCATAATTTATATAGAATTTATAGATATCCCGAAATTGCACGTTATGAATTATATCGTCATACTTACTTTGCAGATAAGCCAAGCGAAATCCAATTAGCTTTCGAAAAACTACTTTCTATAATGAACAAAGACAAAGCTATTCCTCCAACTCAGCTTATCGAACTATCAGATTTGCAAGGTGTTTTAGTTTCAAAAGACGATAGAGAAATATTCTCTAAAATGGTGTTCCCTGGGCTCAAGCAGCATAGAAATATAGACATTGTCAAAATTATTGAAAAAAACAGAAGAGAAATAATAGTCCAATCGCATACAAGCGACAGATATGGAGAGCATTACAAACTGAGAGAACCAATCGAACCCGCTGAAATTGGTCAGCTTTACAGATTGTTTTATAAAGAAAAATTTCCAAAAACTATCACTGAGCAAGATCAATTTATCGTGCTTCTGGATTCTCAAGAAAGAATAATCGGCGGAGTATCCTTTAGAATTATGGAAGATAATACTGCTCTGCTCGATGGGCTTGTGATTGCGCCACAATACAAAGGTAGAGGTATTGGTAGAAATATGATGGAAGATTATATTCACCGTATGAAAAGTCTTGGCATTGACCTTATAAAGACCAATTTCTTCCTCCAAGACTTCTACGATAAATTAGGGTTTACTACTGATAAACGTTGGGGAATGATGGTTAAAATTCTTAATAAAGAAAAATTTGAAGAATTAAAATAAGCATTAAAGCCTTTCTAATTTATATTCTGCAAGGCTAAGCTCAAACCTTGATGAAAAAACACGTGCTTCATCAAAGTCTTTTCTGCTTATTTTTAGAACAATCTCGCCCCTATTATCAACCGGGAATTTATCCAAATCGGATAGAGAACTAACCCTTATTCTAATAACACTATTTTTAAACCACTTTTTTTGGTGTGAAAAGTTTCTCACTTTAGAAATAGGAATGCTCAAAGTTTTTACTTTAGAACGAAAAGAACCAATAAAAGCGTCTTTGGCTTGATATTCAATAGTAAGTGTTTTGCCATCGAATGCTAAAATGCCATAACCCTCGGCAAATCCACCATAAAGCTCATCTAATTTGAAAGGTACTGATATATTAAATTCATCGAACATAATAATTTCCATTTTAAATAATAAAAGAAACGACTAATCATTGATTAATCGTTTCATTAGCTTTATTTTTTAATTTCCCAGTATAATTCGGCTCTCAATTTTTTTATGAAATCATTATACTCTTTCATTTTTTTCATTTCGAGAGCTGATTTGCTTATGTATTGAGAATCAGTTTCCATGCTTGCATTGTGGGCAGGAATATATTTTTTTCTTAATATAATATGATAAGACTGCTTATTCACATCAGTATTAAAGGGAATAGCCTCGGAAATTTCACCGTCTTTTATTTTATCAATATATTCGCGAAGCTTAGCAGGCATTTGATTAATCAAAAAAGTGCCCCAATATCCGCCAAAACCTTTAGAGTCTTTATCATCAGAATATAATTTTGCCAATTCTTCGAAGGATTCACCTTTTTTGACTCTAGCAGTCAATGAATCTAAAAATTTTATTGTGCGTTGCTTATCGTCTGATGTCTGGCTCAATTTGAAAAGAATATGCCTTACTTGCATCGATTCTTTACGCTTGTCCAAAACTTGAATAATATGATATCCAAATGGTGTTTCTACTGGTGTAGAAATTTCGTTTAATTGCATATTAAATGCAGCAGACTCGAATTCTGCAATAAACTTACCTTTTTCGATCCAACCAAGCATACCGCCATCGGCAGCAGATGCAGCATCATTGCTATAACGCTTTGCAAAATCTGCAAAATCTCCACCTTTTAGCAAAGAATCTCTCACACTTTTTGCTAAGTTCAATAAACTTCTTTTTGCGCTTGTGTCTGGCGCTACATTTTTAACAATATGATATAATTCATACTGTGGAGGAACACTTTGCAATGAATCTTTGAAAGAATTATAAAATTCTTCTACTTCTTTGGGAGAAATCTCAATATTCATCATTTTTTGCTGAATTAGAGTAGATGATAAAATTTTATTTCTAATATCATCACGCAATTCATATTTCAATCTGGAAATAGATTTCTGATAAATTTTTTCAATTCTATCTTCCGAACCATATTGTTGGATCAAAGTCTGCAAAAAAGTCTGCCATCTTTGGTCAATTTGCTCATCCGAAACAACAATAGAATCTTCAATAGCTTTTGTAATTAATAATTTTTCGTTAATCATTTCATCTAAAAGCATAGCAAACGCTTTAGGATCATTAGGATTGACAGAAGGATTTTGCTGGCTAATCATAATTAGCTGCCCTTTGACATCGCTCATCATAATCACTTCATTGCCTACTATTGCAGCAATTTTATCGACCGGCATGCCCTCTTCTATTTGGGCAAAAAGTCTGCTTGCTGGAATAAGCAAACAGACT
>JAUQWR010000613.1 GCA_030835065.1 Candidatus Kapaibacterium sp. | reverse complement strand
TCTATAGATAAAATTTCTTCGTTTAGTTTTCTTTCTGTTATATCTATCCAAGAACCAATAATTTCTTTTGCTTCACCTTTTTCATTTTTGATAAGCATTGATTCGTCTAGAATCCATTTATAAGAATTAAATTTTGAAATTATTCTATATTCGTGTAGAAGAGTTTCAGAATAGCTTAATTTCAATAAATTGTTCATCACCTGAAGTTTATCTTCTTCTTTTACTTTTTTGAGCCAATTAATTTTTTCACCAATAAAATCAGAAGATTTATATCCCAATACACTTTCAATATTTTCACTTATAAATGTAATTTTAAAATCATCATTAGGATCTAAAGTATAAATAATAGCAGGGCTTAATTTTAATAAATACGACAATCTCTTTTTATTTTCATTTAATTGCAATTCGAATTTCTTTCTGTCTGTAATATCTTCGAAAGTAGTAACGACCATATATGGTTTAGAAGCTCCTTCTTTAAAATGAGGATGAGCATTGACATTAAGCCATTTATGTTCATTCAATTGAGCATGAAAAATCCCCATTACAACATTAAAAATTTCCTCGCCAGTATTCAAAGCTTGCATAGCAGGATGTAAATTACCTGGAAAATCGCTGCCATCTTCATAAATGGCTTTCCAATCAGGATCGATCGAAGTCTTTCCAATCATTTGTTCATAAGTAAGTCCAAGAATTCTTTCAGCTGCAGGATTTGCAGAGTAAATATTACCATTTTCATCTTGATAGACTACGCCTTGAACCATTGTTTCAAAAAGACTTCTATATTTTTTCTCACTTTGAATTAATGAATTTTCTATACTTTTTCTTTCAGTAATATCAATAGCTAATACTAATCTGCCAATTTTACCATCATAAATCACTTCACTAGAAATAATCTGAACGTCAATAACTTCATTATTCTTTTTTATGTGCTTCCATTCGCCGGAATTACGATACTTTTGTTTATTAGTTTGCAATATATGAGATTTCAATTTCTCAATATCATCTTTGGGTCTTATATCTGCTATATTCATAGAAAGAAATTCTTCGCGCGAATATCCATAATGAGCAATTGCAGAATTATTAACACTTAAAAACTTAAAGTTTGATGGATCAAATATCCACATTGGAATTGGATTATTATCGAATAAGTATCTATATTGTCTTTCACTTACTTTAAGAGCATTTTCTATTTCTTTCCGCTTAGTAATATCAATACAAGAAACTAAAACATGTGGCTTTTCTTTAAATTCAATTTGATGAATAGAAAATTGAACTATCTTTTCTTTTTTATCTTTTGTTTGAATGATAGACTCTCCTTCATAAGTTTTTTCAGGAGAATTTTTCAAATTTGCTATTATTTGATTACGATTTTCAAGATTAATGATATTCAAATCAGGAGATTTTTTTCCTAAAAGCTCAGCAACACTATATGCCGTAAGTTCGCAAAACTTATTATTGACTTGAACAAAGATTGCATCAAAAGTTGCTATCATCATAGCAATTGGAGAATACTTAAAAGCAATTGAAAATAGTCTTTCAGTTTCCTCTAAAGCTTTTTCAATTTTAATTTGTTCAGAAATATCATAAGAAATTCCAAGTACACCAATCAAATTTCCATTATCATCATTTATAGGAATATCAGTCACCGATCCTATAAATTTATTATTATTTTTGCCACATAATAATATTTTACCAGACCAAGACTTGCCTTGTAATAATTCATTTAAAATAATATCTGATTCATGCTTAGACTCTTCAGGCACAGTTACATCAATCACAAATTTACCAATTACTTCTTCTTCTTTCCAACCATACAGAGTTTCAGCAAATTTATTCCAAATAATAATCTTACCTTGATTATCAGTAACAATTATTGATTGTGCAACACGATTAAGCATCTCATTTTGGAACTTAATTTTTTCTTCAATTTTTCTTCGTTCGGTAATATCGGTAATTGTTCCAAAATACTTTTTGGGACTCTTATTTTCGTTATACTCAATTAAATATGTTGGGAATAAATATCTTAATTTAGTTTTTTCTGGATTTGTACGATACTCAAGAGGGTAAGGAAGCTGTGCAGAACTCATTTTAATTAATGCATCTTGGATAATGTTTTTATCATCCGGATGAATGTTTTCTAAATATTCATCAAATGCAGGAGGAATCGCATTAATTTCAAAACCTAATAATCTGAACATATTATCAGACCACCAGCCAATACCAGATTCAATATCAAATTCCCAAAAGCCTATATTAGCATTTTGCTCTGCAATATCAAATCTTTTTTCATCAAGTCTAGCTGGTAATTTTTCTTCATGAATTTCGAAAGTATTTACTGAATTATTTATTTGAACTAAATAATAATCTTCTATTTTTGTATTAGATATTTTGCATGATAATTCATTAAAAATTAAATAAAAACTATAAGAATCCTTTTTCTTTTTAAAAATTTTGGAAATATTTTTATCAATTTCATTTATAGTTTTATTGTCGAAATAAGTTTCGTTAAAAAACTTTAAAAACTCTGAAAACTGTTGGTCTAATTGATTGAAATTGAATGATTCTCTAAAACAATTATTGATATATTTTATTATCTTTTTTTTATCCAAAATTAGTATCGGCAAATTTAATTCATCATATACACTTTTAATCAATTCAAAAGAATCATTTAAATTTAAAGGTAAATAAGAGTTCATTAATCATCTATCCTTCTTAATGATCATTTATGTACAAAATGAAACGATTGAATTAATATATATTTTTAGAATAATATAGGCTTGCCAAAATTTAATTCTATATTCATAATAAATTTAAAAAGCTTCCATAAATCTAATTTATAGAAGCTTTAATCTGTCGGCGTGACTGGATTCGAACCAGCGACCCCTACTACCCCAAAGTAGTGCGCTAAACCGGGCTGCGCTACACGCCGTACCTTTAGACTACAAAATTAATGAAATTTATTCAGTTTTCCAATATGAATTTGTTTACTGAACATGTTTTTCCATGATTTCATCCATTTTTTTAAATGTATCTTCGAGCAAATCATTTACTACAATATAATCAAAATCCTTAGCAAGTTTTATCTCCATTTCTGAGCGTGCTAATCGTTTTTTAATTTGTTCTTCAGTTTCTGTGCCTCTTCCACGTAATCGTTCTTCCAAAACTTCAATGCTCTTTGGAGCTAAGAAAATCAACAAACTATCTTCAGGAAAAGCTTTTTTAATCGAAAAAGCACCTTTAACGTCAATATCAAACAAAAGGATAGAGCCATCATTCATTGCTTTTTCTATTTCACTTTTAAGTGTACCGTAGAAATTACCAAATATTTCTTCGAATTCTACTAGATCGCCTTTATCAATTCTTGACTTAAATTCATCATGACTAAGAAAGAAATAATCTTTTCCATTTGCTTCACCCGGACGCATTTGTCTGGTTGTTGCAGAAATAGAAAATCGTGATTTAGGATATTTGGATAGCAAATATCTAGAAACAACAGACTTTCCTCCGCCACTTGGAGCTGATATAACAATCAATCTTTTATTATTAGGCATTTTTCTTTCCTTTTTTAAATAGATTTTTCAAATCAGATTGTTTTTCACCCTTTATAATATCTTTTTTCATAAACTTCCAATACTCAGGCTGATTTTCCAACAAGCGATTATATATTTCCTCTCGCATTTCTTGATCCAAGCTTAAAATTGTTTTTGTAAATCTCTTAGCTTGGTCTTTATCCATATCAATATTAAGATATAAATCTAATTGTTGAAGCTTAAAATCTTTATCACATTCTGCATTCAACAATGCAAACAACAATTCGGGCGATTCTCTTTTATATTTTTCAAATGATTTGATTGCAGCATTTCTCACCATTAATCTTTCATCATTTAATGGAATTTTGATAATATCAAAAACTGAATCCGGGAATATCCGCACTATAGCTTCTACTGCTTTTGCTGCAACCACAGGATTAGGATCTTTAAGTTTATTCTCGAGTAACTTCATATAAGGGCTGGCAAGCATTTCGCCAAGTGCATTGATTGCTCTGGTTCTAATCATCCAATCGTTGCTTTCTGCCAAATCTGCAGTATGTTTGCTCAATCCTATTATTCTATTATCTGCAATAATATCCAATCCTAAGCATATTTTTTTGCGATTGTCGCTCAAAAGCAACTCTTTTGTTGCTTTTGTAATATATACTGAGTCGATAAGTTTTACAGAATTGTATATATCTTTGATAGCTTTTAATTCATAATTCTTAGCTTTTTCAATTTTTTTATCCAGGTATTTAATAGCAGCATCTTTGAGAGATGCAATTTTTTGCTTAGCCGATTTCGAATACTGCCTTAGACTACCAAAACCAATTGCTTCTATATATAAACTATCAATATTTTGAGTAGAAGTAGCTATCTGAGTAATTTCTTTAGCAGGAGATTTTTCAGGTTCTTCATCGTTTTTACTATCAATAAAATATCCTTCATTGCCTTTTTTGATGATAGAACTATTATCAAGAAAATCTGAATAAACATCGTTGCCAATTCTGTCAAAAAACAATGCAGGCATAGAATATGCAAAATTAGTATCAACATAACCAAAAGATAAATTTCTTTCGGGCACTGAATAAACATCGTTGCCATTGAAATCAGCAAAAATTGCATTAGCACCATTTTGTGCTGAGCCGAAAGATAATACTCCAGAATAATATTTATCATTACCTGAATCATTTAAAACCCATGAAGAGCTATAATTGACCGAAGCTGCTAAAGAATGGAAATTACTTAATAAAACATCATTTCCTGATTTATCAATCAATACAGAAAAGCTATAATTGGATGCTGAAGATTGGCTCAGACTACCAGCATAATACTTATCATCGCCTTCGTCGTCTATGAGTGCAGCAACCGAAAACCAATTAGCTGAAGATTGGCTTCGTCCTTCCGATTTATACAAATCATTGCCTTTAAGATCGAAAAGGAAGCCCATTCCGCCGGAAATATAATCGTTAAATCCTGTGGCAGCACCTTGAGTATAAGTACTTGAAGTTTGAATGTTTTTTGAATTTATACCAGAATTATATTTATCGTTTCCATTTTTGTCTAAAAGCATACCAAAACCTTTAGTACCACCAAAACCTTGAGAAAATGCTTCTGAATAATATTCATCATTGCCATTTTCATCGATTAGCAATCCTATTCCAAATGTTGCAGCACCTTGAGTGAATTGAGCTCCTCTGTAAATATCGTTACCTGAGAGATCATGCAGAATTCCTGTGCCAAAAATTGCTGATCCAAGTGATAAATTACCAGCATTATAAGAATCATCACCAGAATAGTCAATTAAAATGTTGGTACCTAAAAATGCACCGCCTAATGAGAAATCTTTAGCATAATATATATCATTTCCAGTATAATCAATAATAAATCTCGATGGTGTTTTTGATATTTGACGCTTTGATACATTAGATAAAAAATATTTATCGTTTCCACCAATATCAACAATCATCAAATAATCGCCAATATAAATATTATCTTCAGTACCACCAATTGCAATTTTACCATAAGGAGTAGTAAATTCAACTGTTTTAAGACTATCTTTCAATAAATCATAATTCTTATTAGCTAATTGCTTCAAATAATTCAGATAATTATATAAAGAATAAGAAAATGAAAATGATTTTGATTTGTTAAATTTTGCACCAATTGATAATAATGTTTTATATTTATTAGCATCTTCTTTATTCTTAAAATAGGAATCATAAGCATCTTTATCTTTCGTTTTTTCAATAATAAAGAATAATGAATCCAGATTATTTATCAGAAACTTATAGTCATCATTATCATTTAGCCACTCATCATTTTCAGTCATTGTAATATATTGAGCAATCGCTCCGATATATTGCTTTGCAAAAAGCCCTGTAATAATGTTTGAGACAGAATCTATATTGATACCGTAATATTCGTTGATATATTTATAAGGCAAATTATTATTGAATTCTACAATCTGTATTGGTTTATAATTATAGTCATCAATTATTACATTTAAGAATTCAATTGGTATTTTATAACTAATTCTTTCAGCTAATTGCTTGTAAGTATCTACAAAACTAACAGCTTTGCTTGGATTCGAGAAAAATTCGTTTATTATTTTAAGTCTTAGTTTATCTTCATCGACTATATCGTTGGGCATCCAAAAGTCATTAAAAGATAAATTATTCACTTTCAATATAGAATCGATCGTACGAATGTTATTATTCGTAATTGATTGTGCTTTCAATGAGGTAGCTACAATTAACAACCCAACAAACACTAATATTTTTCTTAACATCAATTTAAAATCCTATGATATTGGATTTTACAATACACCAAAAAGCAAAATTAACCTATTTAATTGAAATTGTAAAGTATTTCTAAAATAATATTTATCAACATTCATATAGTATATAAAAAAAGTGATGACAAGTAATTTTGCCACCACTTTTTTATTATATTCTTTTTTAATATTAGTTTGAGCTAACAGGACTAGTAATAAAAGGAGGTTTCTTGAAATCAGTTTCGATAATCTTG
>JAUQWR010000008.1 GCA_030835065.1 Candidatus Kapaibacterium sp. | reverse complement strand
CAAAACTCAAACCAGTACATGGCTTTTGCGCCGAAAATGCTGGTGCAGCAACTATTTTCCTTGCTACATATCTAGGTATTCCAATTTCTACTACTCACACTATTGCCGGTGCAATCGTGGGTGTTGGCGCTACAACCAATTTATCCGGCATCAAATGGAATATTGCTTCTAGAATTGTGATGGCTTGGTTCCTAACAATTCCATTTTCTGCATTAGTTTCTGCACTTTGTTTCTGGTTGATTAAAGCATTCCATCCGGCTTTCTAATATCAAAAATAGATAGGTTATTGTATTTCCTTACGGGACATTTCTCAGATTTGTCCCTTTTTTTTTCAATTTACTTTTAAGCTCTTTTATACTCAATTCTAAAAAACAAATATTTTGCTCCAATTATTTTTCAACAAACCTGCCAATTGTTAAGATTGTGTTAAGATTATGTTAAATTTTTGATAATTACAAACAAATACAATCTTATAGCATATTTTGTATGAATTTTTTTAATAATTTTGCTATGCTTTAAATTTGAAAATTTAAAATTATTGTGGATAAATTTATTATAATAGGGATAAGTGTATGTTAAGGGGCTTGCTTCCAAAGGAGTTTGCATTTTACGATTATTTCGAAAAACAAGCAGACGTTTTGATCAAAATTAGCGAAGAATTACTTAATCTAACAAACAATTTCAACGACTTAGGCAATATAGCCCAAAAAATCAAAGCATACGAAAAAGAATTAGATAACCTTACCCACCAATGCATCGAAGCATTACATAGAACTTTTATCACTCCAATCGAAAGAACTGAAATTTACAAACTGGTAAAAAAACTTGACGACATTGCAGATATTATTAATGCTGCTGTTAAAAGAATCGTTCTTTATGAAATCAAGTCTATCAGACCAGAAGTAAAAGAAATAGCTAACAACTTAATAAGTGCTACAAAAGAAATCAGATTTGCACTCACTCTTCTTAGAGACTTAAAGCATGCTGATAAAATAAGAGAATCCTGCAAAAAAATTCAAGCATTCGAACAAGAAGCTGACAATTTGTTTAGATCTACTATTCCAAAATTGTTGAAAGAAAATGATGTAATAGAAATTCTATTATGGAAAGAAATTTTCGAACGTTTCGAAAAAGCAGCTGATAAATGCAAAGATATCGCTAGCATTATCGAAGAAATCGTAATAGAAAATGCATAGTTTTATCAACAATTTGAAATAGACAAATGGATACTCTTTTTATAGTTATTGTTATCGCGATTATTGTTGCTCTTGCATTCGACGTGATAAATGGATTTCATGATGCTGCAAATTCTATTGCAACAGTTGTTTCGACTAGAGTGCTCTCACCAAGATTTGCTGTGCTTTGGGCTGCTTTTTTCAATTTCACTGCTATATTTGTTTTCCATGAATTGAAAGTAGCTAATACTATCTCAAAAATTATTAATATTAACTCAAGCGACCAAGCTTTTGTTTATGTTGTTTTAGCAGGTTTATTAGGTGCTATTTTTTGGGATATTATCACTTGGTGGTGGGGATTGCCTACCAGCTCGTCGCATGCGCTTATTGGCGGTCTTGCTGGCTCTGGTCTTGCTTATAAAGGTTTTGAAGTTATTAATTGGCCCATCATCTATAAAACTGTTGCTTTCATTCCATTAGCCCCACTTATTGGTTTGGCTATGGCTTTTGTAATTATGATAGCTGTTTATTGGATATTTAAAAAATGGACTCCATATACGATTGATGTTTTGTTTAGGAAAGGTCAGCTGGTTTCTGCAGCTTTATATTCTTTGGGCCACGGAGCTAACGATGCTCAAAAAACTATGGGTGTAATCCTGGCTATACTAACTGCCTACAATTCTACCTATTGGTCCAAACATCAATTGTCTTTAGATTTTTCTATGGATAATATCGAGTCTTTGGCTATTATCTTTAGCTGCCAGATTGCTATTGCTGTTGGTACTGCTTTGGGTGGATGGAAAATTGTTAAAACTATGGGTATGAAATTAACTAAACTAAAACCGGTCCACGGCTTTTGTGCTGAAACTGGTGGTGCTTTGACTACATATTTAGCGACATATCTTGGTATTCCTGTTTCTACTACTCATACTATTGCCGGATCAATCGTAGGTGTTGGTATGACTACTAGTATGGCTGGTATCAAATGGAAAATTGCGACTCGAATTGTAATGTCTTGGATTGTTACTATTCCCGCTGCTGCTTTAGTAGCTGCGATTTGTTTCTGGCTTATCAGTTTATTTCATAATGGTTTTTAAATATAATAGTATTTTTCTGCTATTATTTCTAATAACTTTTTGTAAATGGGGGAATTCTTTAGGATTTCCCCATTTCCAATTATAATTAATTTGCTCTTTGCTCGGCTGATTGCTACATTTAATTTTCTGTCAATTATTTCTCCGTCCAACTCTACAAAAGAACTTATTTGCCTTAGTTCAGACTGATTGTTGCAGCTCAATGATAATATCATCATATCACGTTCCGACCCTTGAAACCTCTCGACAGTATCGACTGTTATATATTCATTTAAATGATCTGCCAGATGCTTCTTTATTTCAGAACATTGTGCTCTAAAAGGACTTATTATTCCTATTGTTTTGCTCGAAAAGTCTGGATTATTGACATATACTTCCCTACAAATTTCTGCAATTTTTTCGGCTTCCCATCTATTTACTCTTGGCTTATCTTCTTTTTTTGAATTAATGAATACTATCCTACTATTATTACTAATTGAATCAAGCGATGGTACTTTGATTTCTTTAAATTTAGAATTAGAAAATGACTTAAGCCTTTCGGAATAAAACAGTTTATTGGC
>JAUQWR010000612.1 GCA_030835065.1 Candidatus Kapaibacterium sp. | reverse complement strand
AATTTAACGATAGCTTATACGAAAAATATACTTATGATCAGACATTAGCAAAGTATGAATTGATTGCTAATCACATGCTGTATTTTTCGCATATATTGACTTTTGGAACAGGAGTCAATTATGAATCGGTCAAATCAGGTAGGATAAGCGACAAAAAAATTACAACAGATTTATATTATGCATTTTATCAGCATGATTGGATAGCAAGTCATAATTTTAATTTAATTGGTAGTATTAGATATGACTGGCATAGTGACTATGCTGCTCATTGGAGCCCTAAATTTGCATTTTCATGGAAAATATTTGATGGATTTAATCTGAAAGCAGCAATTGGTTCAGGCTTTAAAGCTCCTAGCTTCCAGCAATTATATCTGGATTGGACCAATTCAATTGCAGCATATAGTGTATTTGGAGCTGCATTCTTCAAAGATAGATTTGCTAGTTTGGCAAAAGCGGGTATGATTGGCGATACTTTGATTCCAATTGATAATATTGGAGTATTAAAGCCAGAACAATCAGTTTCTTTTAATTTTGGTTTTGTTTATGATATTAATGATAATTATCAAGTAAAATTAAATTTATTTAGAAATAATTTGACTGATATGATTGAAACTCAAGCTGTGGCAAATAAAACTGCTCAGTTCGGTGGGGCACAGGTATTTACTTACTTCAACTTGAATGAAGTGTTTACTCAAGGCGTTGAGTTCAATTTCGATTTTAATTTATTTGATGGATTTAAATTTGCCGGTGGCTACCAATATTTAGAAGCTTATGATGTAAAAGTATTAGATAAGATTAGAGACAAAAAACTATATATGAATACTGATAATGGTGATAGAATTGTTAAGGAAAGCGACTATGGTGGGTTGTTCAATCGTTCAAAGCATTCTGCTAACTTAAAACTTCAATATACAAATATCGAATACGGATTTAATGTATATTTAAGAGGTATAATAAGAGGCAGATATGGTTGGGCAGATAGGAATAACAGCACTATTTTAGATGCTGACAATGAATATGCCCCTGGTTATGCATTGTGGAATGTCACTGCTTCAAAAGATATATATGATATGTTTAACATACAGGCAGGTGTAGATAACATTTTAGATAAATTTGATCCTCATCACCTAACATCAAATCCTGGTAGAACATTTTTTGTAAAAATGACATATAACTTTAGTTCAAAATAATAAAAGGAATAATTATGAAAAAATTTATCAAACTTTTCGCATTTTTTGCTTTAATGAGCATTTCAATTGTTGCATGCAGCGATGATGATGATGACAACACAACAAATCCTGTCAAGACAATGATCGAA
>JAUQWR010000611.1 GCA_030835065.1 Candidatus Kapaibacterium sp. | reverse complement strand
AATATTTTATCAGACTTCAGGCAATTGGCATTTCCTATATCAGTGGCTCTAATCATTTTGCAAACTTTACTAAAGTTTGAGCCATTAGTTATTGGCATGCCATCTAAATCAGTAATAATAGAAGCAACGTTGACAGATTGAGCAAAACTATCCTGCATTTTCTGCAAATCTTCTAATTTTAGTAATTCTTTGAGTGCAATCTGAGTAATATTTTCATTAGGATTTAATAATACGTTAAGCTTTTGATTTAGTATAGCTTCATTTTCTCTTAAAGTATCTTCTGCCAATTTTCTTTCATCAATTTCATATAGAAGTTTATATTTTGTATATGCTTGAGATGAGATATAATCAATCCATCTTTTTTGAAATTTTAGATGGTTATGAATGTTTTGTCGGTTATATTTTGGCACTTGTTTTAGTAGTTCTAAATATTCTTCTTTGTCTATACCCAGCTCGGCAGCTTGCTTTTCAAAGAAATTATAGTTTATTTCTTCATCATCATACAAAAACTGCCCAATAAAAACAGTTGCACTATGATATCCTGCAACCATTATAGGCAGGGCTATTTCTCTAAGCCCGTTGCCACATTTAAATTCTTGAATATAGTCATCATTTATGAAATTATCTTTTATCAATTTTTCACTTACAAAACACCTTGCAAAGCTTTTCTCAGCCTGCCTATGATATCGGATACATATCTCCTGCCAGCCAAACGAAAACAAGACAGTACCATCTAAATCTATTAAACTTACAGGATATTTTGTTGCCTTATACAAATCTTCAAACAATGCTTCAAGCTGCTTGATATCAACTAACTGAGTAAAAGCTAACTTCATTTATGATCCCATTTATATATTTAAGTTTATAAATACTTATTTATAAGCACTTTAAATTACAAAATTCTAAATATATTTCAATAATTATTTTATTATGAGTTAAACTTAACTTGTAAGACAATCGTTTTTTTGTTAATTTGGAATTAATGCTCCTAAATTGGGGGGAGAATGTTTAATTATTATTCGGAGCATATATGGAAGCTATAGAAATAATTGGCTATCAGACTGCAGAGGGTAATTACACCAAATTGCCTTTGTTTACTATGTCTGTAGCAGCTGGTATTCCTGTGCCTGTCGATAATGATATCGACAAAGAAATAGATCTTAATGAATTTTTGGTAGAGCATCCTGCAGCTACATTTTTTGCAAAAGTCAATGGCGATTCTTTATCTGACTATGGAATCAGAAATGGTGATATTCTTGTGGTCGATACTGCAATCGAGCCTAGCGATGGCAAAATGGTACTTGTTGCTCAAAACAAAGAATTATCAATAAAAATCTATCGTATTGTGGGTTCGGATGTATATCTTGAATCATACAAACAGCATTTTCTACCTTTGACTATCGAGCCTTATATCGAGTTTCAAATTTTGGGTACAATTACTAAAATCATCCATTCTCTTTAATTCGGCACAATAATTGAGTATATCAGCTCAAATAAATATTAGGAGAATTGATGAAAGCAAAAAATTTGATCCCGGTAAAAAGTAAATATTCTTTTGTAGCACCTGTTATTTCGGCTGCTATCAGAAAGGGTAGTTCGGAAGTTGGTTCAAAATATAGTTTGGTAGATCTTAATAATCTTTTGGCTCCAAAGCCTCATACTAGTTTTATGGTGAGAGTTTCTGGCGAAAGCATGAAAGACGAAGGTA
>JAUQWR010000610.1 GCA_030835065.1 Candidatus Kapaibacterium sp. | reverse complement strand
CTACCAGAGCTGCTATGAGATTCCTTAGAGATCTCTATCATGATCTTGGCGATTGGCACCTTGCTCTTGCCGCCTATAATTGTGGATTGGGTTGTGTCAAACGTGCTATTAGAAAATCTGGAAAAGAAAAACCTAGTTTCTTGGATATTATGAACAAACTCCCTAAAGAAACTCGTTATTACGTACCTTTATATATTGCTACTGCTAAAGTCGCAATGCAACCAGAAGCCTATGGTTTTAATCTCACTAATCTGAAATTTGAACCAGAATATAAATACGATATTTACTTCCTCAATGAGTCTGTCAATCTAAAAGCCGCTGCAAAAGCTGCTGGTATAAGTGTTGAAGAACTCAAAGCTTTAAATCCTGAATTGATTCAATCAATTACTCCTGCTGATAAAAAGAACTATACTCTCAAAATTCCTTATAAAACCGAAGAACAATTTGCTGCTAATTATAATTCTTTGACTGATGAAGAAAAGAAACCTTTCATCTCGCATAAAGTTATTCGTGGCGAAACTTTAAAACAAATTGCAAAAAAATATAATGTTTCAGGCAATGATATCATCGCAATCAATGATTTATCCGGTTATAAAGCCAAGCTCAATCGCGGAGACGAACTTAGAATTCCTATAGGTGGTGCTCCATACAAAGAAGGCGAAGATGCAGATTTTGCCGAAAATGAACCTGTTGATGATACAAAAACCAAAAAAATTGAAAAAAGTGATGAATATATAACTCACCTTGTCGAAAAAGGCGAAACTATTTATAGCATTGCTAAAAAATATGGTGTGAGAACTACTGATCTACGCAATATGAACAACCTTTCTTTTGATGACGACAATATTCAACTAGGTCAAGAGCTTCGCATTGCCAAATCTGGCAAGGCAAGCACTCAAACTAAGAATATTGCCAAAAACCAATCAAAAGAAACTAGTGAATCAGTATCTGAAAATGATAGCAAAAAATCTAAGAGTTCTAAATCGTCAAAGCCTTCAATCGTTACTCATAAAGTAAAACGTGGCGAAACCTTAGCTCAAATTGCAGACGACTACGATGTAACAGTTGATGCTATCAAAAAAGATAATAA
>JAUQWR010000609.1 GCA_030835065.1 Candidatus Kapaibacterium sp. | reverse complement strand
TATCCTAATATTGACGGTACTCCTTTTTTCTTCCATCCTACAAGAGTATGCAGCATACTAATAAATGAACTTAACAATCACGATCATAGCATTTTGACAGCATCACTGCTTCATGACATATATAAATATTTACCAGAAATAAAACCTGAGATAATTGAATATAATTTCGGTCCTTATGTAGCTTTTTTAGTAGATATGTTATCTATGGATGCCCAACATCTAAACTCATTTCCAAGAGAATTCATTTGCTCAGAAACAAAATCAATAAAATTTCCTGCAGATGATTATTTAATGATTTGGCTAGCTGAACATTTAGATAATATAAGATGTTTGGATTTTGATATTAAGTTCAATCCAGTGCCTTATCTAAAAGAAATAAGCGAAAAATTCCTGCCTTTAGCCGAAAATTCTACTAATCCTGCTATTAAATATTTAGCTACTCAAATTAGAAAAGAAAGAAATAAGATAATTGGTTAAAAAAAATTCCGGATAACACCGGAATATTTTTTTAATCATCGTTATACATTTTTTCTATAAGATCGAAATAATTCTTCTCAACGACATGCCTTCTTACACTCATTTTAGGACTTAGTTCGCCTGACTCAACTGTAAATGGTTTTGGAAGGAAAGAAAATTTTCTGACTCGTTCAAATTTTGATAAATCCTTTTGAATATAATCAATTTCTTTACGAATATGGTTGATAATTTTATCATTATTCATCAAATCTGATTCATTTTCAAAATTGATATCAAATTCGGCTGCTAATTGTTTTAATTGTTCGAAGTTAGGTGTAATAAGTGCTGTGCAATACTCTCGAGAATCACCGACCAAGAAGCATTGTTCAATATAACGGCTTTGAGTAAGCAGATTTTCAATAGGTTGAGGTGCAATATTTTTGCCACCACTCGAAACAAATATATTCTTTTTTCTATCCGTAATTTTGATACAACCTTTGTTTGTGAAGCAACCAATATCGCCTGTATAAAGCCATCCATCGGAGTCAATTGCCAAATTAGTAGCTTCGTCGTCTTTCCAGTAGCCTTTCATAACAATAGGACCTCTTACAAGTATTTCGCCATCTTCAGCAATTTTTACTTCGATATTTGGCAATGGATGACCAACTGTACCTAATTCAATAACAGAATCAGTATTAACAGCCACTATTGGCGAGGCTTCAGTAAGCCCATAACCTTCGTAGATATTAACACCAATGGCGAGGAAAAATTCGGCAAGTTCTGGAGCTAGAGCTGCACCACCGGAAACCATTCGTTTTAATCTTCCACCCAATTTTTCTCTAATCTTATTGAATACTAGCTTTTCAGCAAGAGCATATTGAGCATTAATAAATGGGTTTGTTTTGCCTTCTTGGTTTAGTCTTACTTTCTTTTTGCCAATGTTGATTGCCCAATCAAATACTTTACGTTTGGAGGCAGATTCACGTTCCATTGAAGCATAAATCTTTTTCTTAAGAGTTTCCAAAAGTTTTGGTACTGTTGTCATCAAAGTAGGTTTAATTTCCAAAATATTCTTTGCAATTGAATCGATTGACTCGGCTAAAGTGATTACAGAGCCACTTGCAAAC
>JAUQWR010000608.1 GCA_030835065.1 Candidatus Kapaibacterium sp. | reverse complement strand
AGACAGGCAACGCTTTGATTAGTTCGTATTTCGGATTTTCGAAAGAAGAACTATCTAAACTTTTAAGTATCGCTTTGAGTAAAGGCGGTGAATTTTCTGAATTATTCTTTGAATTTAAAATAGCTAATGGCTTATTAATCGAAGAAGATATAGTAAAAAATGCTTCCGAAAGTATTAGTCTTGGTGTTGGCGTTAGGGTAGTAAAAGGTCAAAAATTTGGTTATGCTTATACTAATGATTTGACTTTCGAAAAAATTAAAGATGCTGCACTCACTGCTGCTAGTATTGCAGATGGTAATAGCAAAATAAATGTAGCAAATCTAAATGAAAAGAAACATTCAAAGCAATATTATGATTTGAATAATTCTTTTGATATGATGAAATTAGATGCTAAAATTAAATTAACTCGCGAAGCTTATGATGCAGCAAAATCACATGATACAAAAATTACAAAAGTGAGTTCTTCTCTCAATGATGAAATCCAACACATTCTAATAGTAAATTCAGAAGGATTGATGATATCGGATGTACGCCCTCAAGTAAGACTTGTAGTATCTGCAACTGCCGAAGATAAAGGTAATAGAAATACCGGTAGAGGCAATGCTGGCGGTAGAGTTGGATCTGATTTTTATAATTCAAAAATTACTCCTCAACAAATAGGCAAACAAGCTGCAGAAGAAGCTCTTTTGCTTTTGACTGCCAAAGATGCTCCTCCCGGCGAAATGCAAGTAGTATTAAGCAAGGATGAATCCGGCGTTATGATTCACGAGGCTGTTGGCCATCCGCTCGAAGCTGATGCTAATTGGAAAAAGACTTCGATTATGTGGGATAAAATGGGGCAGATGGTTGCTAATCCTTTAGTTACTATCTATGATGATGCTACTATTTCAGGACTAAGAGGAAGTTTGAATATTGACGACGAAGGTATTGAAACAGAAAACGTTATGCTTATCGAAAAAGGTAAACTTGTTGGTTTTCTAAATGACAAACTATCTGCAAAAATCTTAAAACATAAACCAAATGGACATGGAAGAAGAGAAACTTATAAAAATCCTCCAATACCAAGAATGAATAATACTATATTAGCTGCTGGAAATACTGATCCAAAAGAAATTATTGAATCAGTCAAAAAAGGTTTTTATGCTATTTCTTATCAAGGTGGTATGGTTTCTGGTACTGGCAAATTTACATTCTCTGTCAATCTTGGATATATGATTGAAAATGGTAAATTAACATATCCAGTGAAAAATGCTACACTTATCGGTACAAACATTCAAATTTTGAAAGAAATCGATATGGTAGGCAACGATATGGGATTCTTCCTCGGTACTTGCGGTAAAGATGGACAATCTGTTCCTGTAACCTGCGGTACTCCTTCTTTACGTATTAATAAAATGACTGTTGGAGGTGTAGCATGAGTCAAGACTATATGAAATTAGGCGAAGAAATTATTGCTTTAGCTAAGAAAAAAGGTGCTCATGAAGTAAAAGTAAGTATTTCTAATGGTACTAAATTTTCTGTTGATGTGCGAGATGGTGAAGTTGAGCAATTAGTTTCGGCTGGTTCTACCAGCTTAAGCCTTAAAGTTGCAATTGATAATAAAATTTCGACTGCTTCTACTTCCGATTTGAGAAAAGAGACAATTGACAGATTATTGTCTAACGCTATTGAACGTACTAAACTTTCAAATCCTGATGAATTTGCAGCTCTTCCTGAACTTGAAAAAATGTCTGTAACAACAGAATCTTTAAAACTTTACGATCCTGAAGTTGAAAAATTAAGTCCTGAATATAAAATCAATACAGCTAAGCAATTAGAAAAATTATGTCTTGCCGATAAAAGAATCAAGAGATCCGGCGGAGCTTCGTTCAACAACTATGTGGGCGATAGTTTTCTATTTATGTCAAATGGTTTTGCAGGTACTTATCGCCATAGTTCAGTTTCTTATGGTGTAGGTTTGCAAGCAGGCTCAGATGATAATCTTTATGAAGATGGATGGTGGGATAGCTCAATCAACGTCAAAGGATTACTATCTGTAGAAGAAGTTGCAAAAACAGCAATTAACCGCACAGCCAGAATGATTGGTGCTCGAAAAGTAAAAACGCAAAATGTGCCTGTGGTTATTGATCCAGATATGACTTCTTCAATGCTGCTAAGCTTTTTGGCTTCTTGCCTTAGTGGGGGATCAATCTATATGAAACGTTCGTTTTTAGCAGGCAAACTAAACGAAAAAATTGCAAATGATAATATTACAATAATCGACGATGGTACTATTCCCGGAGCTCCTGGCACTCAACCTTTCGATGCTGATGGTATTCCAGCTCGTAGGACTACTATAATCGAAAATGGTGTATTAAAGAATTATATGCTCGATACTTATTCAGCACGTAAATTGA
>JAUQWR010000607.1 GCA_030835065.1 Candidatus Kapaibacterium sp. | reverse complement strand
AGCTCGCAACCGGTATTAATGAATTGTCTTACGATGGGATGACTCCTAAGCAGCAGCTTATAGAGATACGCCGCAGAGTGCTCAATTTGTTGGAAATTCAGGAAAAAGTACTTAATGATACATTGTTTCCTGAATTAGAGAAGGCTGGAGTTATACTTCATAAATATAATACTTTGAGTAATGAAGACAAAAAGTATCTCGACGAATACTTTTATACAAATATATTGCCGGTACTAACACCTTTAATGTTGGGACCTGCCAATCCATTTCCAAGATTAATAAATAGAAATTTAAATATAGCATTTGTATTGAAAGACAATAGCAAGAGCATACCACAACAAAAGGTAGGATTTTTGCAATTGCCAAGCGTATTGCCGCGCTTTATTTCAATAAAGACCAAAGCTAAATATAATTTTATATTAATTGAAAATGTAATAAAAGCTTATGCTCATTTGCTATTTCCCGGATTAGAAATTGAAGCAACCAATACATTTAGGGTTACCAGAGATGCAGATGTGGAAATTGCTGAAGACGAAGCTGAAGATCTGCTATCAGAAATAGCTGAACAAGTGAAACAGCGAAGATGGGGCAGGGCTGCTGTCAGATTGGAAGTAAGTGCTAATATGCCTGATTATTTGGCTAATTTGCTAATGAACTCGCTAGACTTGGAGCCAATAGATGTCTATACAGTAGATAGACCTCTCAATATGCCAGACTTTATGCAATTGACTAAGCTGGATTTGAAAAATTTGAAGGATCTGCCATTTACAACTCGTGAAGTGCCTCAATTCAAGGCAAGTGGTCCTGGAGTATTCGAAGCTTTAAAACAGCATGATGTGCTAGTGCATCATCCTTGGGATTCGTTTACTAATAGTACTTTACGATTTATAAACGAAGCCGCCGAAGATAATGATGTAGTTGCAATTAAGATTACGCTCTATAGAACCGGAATGAATTCTGCAATTGTTACTGCTCTAAAGAAAGCTGCCGAAAAAGGTAAGTATGTAACTGCTTTTGTAGAACTTAAAGCAAGATTTGATGAAGAGAATAATATTTTGTGGGCAAAAGATTTAGAAAGTGCCGGTGTGCACGTGGTCTATGGTGTGCCTGGTTTGAAAACTCACTGCAAGCTGGCTTTAGTTGTTAGAAAAGAATCAAATAGACTAAAGACTTATATGCATATATCTACCGGCAATTATAATCAAGTAACCGCAAGACTTTATACTGATGTTGCTTTGTTTACAGCTAATGATGAATTTGCAATAGATGGCATTGATTTGTTTAATTATCTGACAGGATATTCATATCATAAGGATTGGAAGCACTTTTTTGTAGCTCCAATGGATTTGCGGCAAAAAATAATTGAATTAATCAGACGCGAAGCAGATCTTCATACTCC
>JAUQWR010000606.1 GCA_030835065.1 Candidatus Kapaibacterium sp. | reverse complement strand
TAAATCACCGAATAATCCAACATCATATTTCCAAAGAATTTCGAGCAATATTTTTAGCAGCATTCACTACTCCGGTATTAGCTTCGAAACCGCGTTGTGCAGTAATCATTTCAACCATTTCGGTTACCACATTTACATTAGGATAATGTACATATCCTTGTTCGTCTGCGTCTGGATGAGAAGGCTCATAAACCAGTCGAGGCGGAGTATTATCAGTTGCAGTACGAGCTTTCAAAACTGAATAATCAGGCGGATAAGTACCTTGGCGAGCATTAGGAGCATGATTAGTATCAGATTTTTTAAGTTCAATCTGATCGACCAGCTCATCCTCGAAAGGACTACCCGGAATTGCTCTGACAACAACTACTTCCCTTTGATAGGGTTTGCCGTCCACACCTTTAGTAGTATTAGCATTAGCAATGTTTTTAGCAACAGAGCTAAGTCTCATCCTTTGAACGCTCATTCCCTGCCCACTGATAGAGAACGAAGCAAATAAATTTTCAGGCATTTTACCGTCCTTGGCAAAATTATGGAAAATAACAGTAAATAGAATAAGTAAAAGTACTTATACTAGGTCATATTAGGATTGCCGGTTATTGCAGCCGCCATTCCTCTAAAATGTCGCCCCATTTGCTGAGAAACAAATTGGAAACGGATCTGATTTTGAGCCATTTCAGACATTTCTTTGTCGATATTGACATGCGTCTCGCCAGAAAAATAAATTTCAGGCTCGGGCACAGGAGCATTATCGACTTCGCCTTCCACATCATCAGGAGCTTTACCAATTGGAATATGCCTATTATCGGAGGCATTTCCTTTAAGAACAACTTCCTGATTGCGGAAAAATTCTTCAAATCTCACCATTTCCGGGCGGTAGTGCGGCGAATTTACATTCGCTATATTCTTTGATGTTGTTCGAAGTCTGGTTGAATAAGCATCCAAGGCTCGATTCATCAAAGGCACACGAGATTTAAACAAATGATTACGGAATTCCATTTCTTATCATTGTCTAAATTTGTACATAATCATTATTTGAATAATCAATAACAAATTAAGTGCCAAATTTTATGACAAATAGTAGGAATTATGGCCTAAATTATTGCATTGAAAAAAGATAAATGAATAAATCAGAATCCACTATTGTAACATACATTTGAAAATTATATATGAGAATAAGAAATAAATTATTGAAAATCAATTAAGTAAAGTATAGAATAATATTTGACTATATATTGGCTATTATTATATAGTATAATAGTAATGAATTTTATTAGCCAGCAGAAAAATGTATAAAATTTAGTAAATTTGCAGGTGTTGAAAATAAAAATTACGAATAGATAAAAAAAATTTTGCAAAATCAAAATTTTGCAGTAAATTTGTAATTCTTAGAAATTTGTATAATATTTTTGTCTGAAAAACAATGGCAAAACAACAAACATTCGGTGATAAACTTAAAAAGAAAAAAGGAGACGATAAGATCTCCGTTAAGGTTGTCAAAGCATATCGTAGCGAAATTGGCTCAACTCGTTTTCTCGAAAAATTCGTGAAAATCGACGACATGGCTCAAATTGATAAAGTAGATGTAAATAGATAAGGATATTTATGAAAAAGGGAATTCATCCATACTACCGCACTGTCGATGTAGTAATGACAGACGGTTCAGTTTTCAAGACTCGCTCATGTTATAAAAATGATAGAATGGTACTTGAAATTGATTCCAAGTCGCATCCTTTCTTTACCGGAAAGCAGGTGCTTGTAGATACAGCTGGACGCGTTGATCGTTTCAATAAACGTTTTGAAAAAGCTCAAGAAATTATGGAAGCTAGGAGGAAAAAATAATGCGTAACAATATTCATCCAATGCAAACTGGCAATACTTTCAAGCCAAATAAACGCTCCGGCAAGAAAAAACCAAATCCATTGAAAGACCTTAAGTCTATCGATTATCTCGATGCTAAGTTCTTACTCCGCTTTACTAACGACCAAGGCAAAATTTTACCTCGTCGTATTACTGGAGTTACAGCTTTCCAACAAAGACAAATCGCCAGAGCTATCAAATTTGCTCGTCATTTGGCTTTGCTTCCTTTCGTTGCACAAGATATTGCATAAGAAAGATTTATCATAAAGCAAAAAAAAGCTGCTTTTTTAAGCAGCTTTTTTTGTTTATTTATATTTCAAAGTTATTATCGTTGAATGCATCCAGAAAATAATCTCTTTCGGATTCTTCTGGATAAAATCCATTTAGTATTGAATCAAATTTTCTTAGCAATTCATCTTCGCTTATTCCTTCAGTATATAGAAACTCTGCATTGTTCTTTTGCTGTCTGTAAATCCACTGAGTTACTATTCTTAATTCATCTATATCTTCTATGGAATAAGCTGAAGTCAGCATAGATCCATTGAAATATACTTCGTGAATATGTTTGTA
>JAUQWR010000605.1 GCA_030835065.1 Candidatus Kapaibacterium sp. | reverse complement strand
GCGAAAATGAATTGAATGAGCTTCCTGATTCTATATGCAATCTATCTAAATTAAGAAAGTTAAGAGTGCCAGACAATCATTTGAATCAATTGCCTCCTTTCATTTGCAACTTGACTGAGCTTTATAAACTCGAAGTGCAAGAAAACAATCTGACAGAAATTCCTGCTTGCATCGGTAAACTCGAAAAATTAGAAATTTTGAGACTTTACAAAAATATTCTTACTGAATTGCCTGCTGAATTCACTGAGCTCAAAAACCTTCGCAAACTTTTGCTTTACGAAAACGAATTGACTTCTATTCCTGAAAACTTCGGCAAACTCGAAAATCTTCAAGAATTAGATTTGAGTTTTAATAATCTCAATGTTTTGCCTGAATCAATTTCTAACCTTAAGAAATTGAAAACAGTATCACTGACTAAAAATGAATTCAATCACGAAGAAAAATCAAAAATCAATTCTTTATTGAATTTCACTAAAGTCAATTGGGAATAATATAATTCTACTTTAAATACAAAGCAGCCTTAATTAATTTGAGGCTGCTTTTTTAATTATTATTCCTCTACGATCATATTTGTCAAATTAATTTAGATTTAAAATCAATTAAATTCAGAGAATTATGATTTTTTTTCTTGCATTTTTTGCTTCCAAATATTATCTTGTTTAATGTTTGAAATCTATAATATAAATATTTTATGAAAATTGTATTAAGTATACTACTTTTAGTTGTATCGGTTTACTATATTTTTACTCAAATTACACTTTCAGAAATTGTAAATTCACTCTCTAATGTCAACTTTTTTTGGATAATACTATCACTAATACCCATATTTTTATCGCATTGGATTAGAGCATACCGCTGGAAAATGTTTCTCAAACCACAAAATGTCGATATACCTACTTCAAAACTTTTTTCTGCAGTAATGATAGGCTACTTTTTCAATGCCTTTACTATGCGTTTTGGTGAAATAATCAGACCTATGATAATTTCTAATAAAGAAAAAATCTCACTAACTGCTACTACAGCTACTATTTTTCTAGAAAGAATTATTGATTTGATATTTTTATTCCTTCTTTTTCTTTTTACGATTTATGTAAACAAAAACTTACTAGAAAAAGCTCTAACGGAAATTGACACAAGTCAAATCATAATTTTTACTGCTTTTTTAATTGTTTTTATGGTAATAATTCTTAATTTCAAGAGAATAAGTATATTCATAAAAACAAATAACCCATTAAAAACAAAAACAAGCCGATTATACAAAATAAGTTCATGGTTCAACAACAAGTTGCTTAGCTTTTCAGAAGGATTCAATAGCATAAAATCACCAAAGATATACTTCGAACTTATTCTTATTTCCTTCCTAATTTGGCTTATATATGTAATACCAAATTATCTAATAATATTAGGTATGGGATTCGATACAAAATACAATTTGAATTTTATTGATGCGATTTGCATATTAGTATTTTCAGGATTAGCGATTACATTTTCACCAACACCCGGCGCAATAGGACTATATCATGCCTTTGTAGCAAAAATATTAATGATGCTTTATGGAATTGAGCGATCTGATGCGTTTGCATTTGCTGTAATTACACATTTCATCAACTATATCTCTCAAGTTGCTATTGGTGGCTATTATTTTATGGTCGATAAAGATAGTATCGATCAGAATTCAATTAAAAATTTTATTCGCAAATCTAAACAAACTGCATAAAAAATGGCTTTAATACTTATAATAAATACTAAAGCCATACATATCAATTTTAAATCTTAATTTACTTTTTCGACTCTTCTAATCTCCGGGACATCTCTAATTAAAACTTTTTCAATGCCGGCTCTTAAAGTCATCATATTTAAAGGACAATCAGAGCAGTTGCCAGTCAATTTTATTTCAGCAGTAGAAGTTTCTGATTCAAATCTGACAAATTCTACGTCGCCACCATCAATTTGCAAATACTTGCGA
>JAUQWR010000604.1 GCA_030835065.1 Candidatus Kapaibacterium sp. | reverse complement strand
TTTAATTGTAAATTCAAAATAATCAATTAAAAGATATATTATTATAAAACTATAATTAAAACATCAAATATTTAATACTAAAAAGCTTTTGGCCAAGCTTGACAAGACTAATGATATGAGATGAAGTGGGCTTGATATTGCTCTTAATAAAGCAGGATTGAACAATCTTTCAATGAATAATTACATTCAAATTGTCGCATTTTGTATGATTATTGCCGATTTTGCAGAAGACTATGCAAGGGAACTTGAATCAAGACGCTTAATTGATGAACTGCAAAAATTGAAAACTGCTATAAAGTGTGTGAACTAAGTAGAAGGTTAGGAATAGCGATGGTAAATAATGGTATGTACTTGATCTTGCAAAAAATGATATTATTGAGCATCCAAAATTTCGTCAATCTTTACTGTCAAATGCTTTCATAACTCTTGAAATAATGATTAATACATGATAGCAAATATTAACGTTAGCCAAATTATAAGAATTTTGGCTTTTGTTAGTGATCTGCATATTTAATACTACTTTGAGCATCCAAATTCTCTATTACTTAAAACAAAAGTGTTGACAAAACTTTAATTATTGTGAATGTTTGTAAACATTTTTGTTGACAGTAAGAATATATTTTAGTATTTTTGTCAACATTGAAATGGAGAATTGAATGGAAAATATTTTTGCAAAAAAGTTAAAATCAGCAAGGTTGCTTTCAGGCTTATCATTAAGAAAGCTTGCTGAAAAGATGTCTATTGATTTATCAGCTCAAGCTCTTAATTTGTATGAAAAGGGCGAAAGGAAACCTGATAGTTCAATTATTATTGCATTGTCGGAAGCTTTACAAGTTCCGATTGATTATTTTTTCAGAGATTCAAATATCAAGTTAGGGAATGTTGAGTTTAGAAAGAAATCTAAACTTGGGAAAAAAGATATTCAACAAATAAAAGAATTTGTTATTGATTACCTTGAACGCTATATAGAGATTGAAAGAATATTAAATGTAAGATACGAATTCACTAATCCATTAGAATTCATAGTAATTAATTCAATAGATGACATAGAGACTGCGAGCCAAGAATTAAGAAAGAATTGGGAAATTGGAATGAATCCGGTCTCAAACATTATTGAAATGCTCGAAGATAAGGGTGTGAAGATAGTTGAGATTGACGCAGATCAGTGTTTTGACGGTCTTGCTACTTGGGTTGAGAATTTTCCAGTTATAGTTGTAAATCAAAATATTGACACAGTAAGAAAGAGATTTACTGTGATTCACGAGTTAGCACACTTACTACTGTCATTTCACGAAAAATTAAACGATAAATCCATTGAGAAATTATGTCATAACTTTGCTGGTGCATTCCTCTTACCTGAAGCATCATTGAAGAATTTTCTTGGAGCCAAGCGAAGTCATATTTCAATTCAGGAATTTATTGAAATCAAAGAATATTTTGGAATCTCAATTCAAGCAGTTATATATCGTTTATTCAATCTAAATATTATTTCTGAAGCTACTTTAAAAGGTTTCTTTATTAAACTAAATAAAGAAAAGCAAAGAGATGAAGCGAATTTTGGAAAATATGTTGGTGAGGAATCAAGTAGCAGATTTGGGAGATTAGTTCTTAAAGCTGCAAGCGAGGAAATTATTACTTTCAGTAAAGCTTCTCAACTTATGAAACAGAACCTTGAAGAATTTAGGCGAGGTTTTGAAGTATTGTAAATATTAAATCTATATGGAAATAACATGAGACAGAAAAAAGAAAAATGGCTGCATATAGGATATGAAGTTTTTTCAATACACGGCGAAAGCGGATTAAAAATTGAATCTATCTCCAAAAAGGTTGGTGTTAGCAAATCATCATTTTATCACTATTTTGCCGATAGAAGCATTTATATTCAAGAACTTATGGATTATCATATCGAACAATCAAAGATAATAGCCCAAAAGGAAAGAGAATCAAGGAACATTGAACCAGATTTGATTAATGTGTTGCTTACTCACAAGTTAGATTTATTATTTAATAGACAATTAAGAATTAACAAACATATTAAGATATTCGAGGACACCTTGAATAAGACTAATGTGATAGTTGGCAATGAATTTGTAACATTATGGAAAAAAGATTTGAATTTGAACTTGACTAATATTCAATTATATAGTCTGTTTGAACTTGCTCTTGAGAACTTTTTTCTTAATATCAATCCAAAAAACCTTAATAATAATTGGATGACAGAATATTTTAGAAATCTCAAGATAATTATTCAAAATATCATCTAAATTGTACGGAAGCGGTTAAAATCTGACTTAAAAATTAATTAATTTTGATTTTTTAAAATTTCTAAGGTATGAAAAGATGAAAAAGTTATCTTTGCTACAATTGTTATTAGCCTTACAGGCAATATTAGTTTTAATTTATACAGTAATTGTAATTCAAAATTATGGTGTTGGTATTATTGAGAATTTCACAAGTAATATTTTATCAATGACTTGGGCTGGTCAGTTCAATCTGGATTTCTTGTCATATTTAATCTTATCTGGATTGTGGGTTATGTGGCGAAATAAGTTTAGTTTTTCGTACATTTTATTAGGTACTCTTTGTATGATAATCGGAATAATAATTTTTGCACCTTATATCTCATATTTGCTAATAAAAGAAAATGGAGATTTAAAGAAGGTTTTGATTGGGAAGCAGAATGATTTTGCAATTTAATAGCCAAAGATAGATAATTTTCCTGCACCCAATACATACATTCAATACCTGTACTAATTACATGTAATATTTCGAGCCAATTGCTTTATTTTGTAATTTTTAAATATTGCAATAGGCTTGCTTGTGGCAAAGAGTTATCAAGTAGTGCTTGACTTTCTGGTTAATCTAAATCTGATAAATCCCAAGTTGAGAGATTAGCAAAAGAAGTTGAAACTATTCTAAGTAAAGTAAGTCAGAGTTTGGATTTCGATAGTACTGAATTCAAGAATGGTATTAAGCAAGTAGTTCAATTTCTTATCGAAGCAGAAGAAGGAGCTAAAGATTTGGAGAAAGATTTTTCTGTATTAGAAATTGATTTATACACACAAGAAGTAAAGAAAGCTCTTAGTGATAGTACTTTCGCTATAATTACGACTCTGAGGATCTTACGAAATTGCAAAAATTCAACCTCAGACATACTATTAACTCCATAATTATAATGCTAATAGGTATGTTTTGCAAAAATATTTTTTTTATTTTCTTGAAAAACACTAAATTAGAGATAAATTT
>JAUQWR010000603.1 GCA_030835065.1 Candidatus Kapaibacterium sp. | reverse complement strand
TCGACAAGCTCAGGGACCTCCCTTCGACAGGCTCCCCTTCGACAAGCTCAGGGACCGCTCTTCGACTAGTTATGGATTCATTAAATATTTTTTTTGTTTTGGGATATTTTATTATTTTAATATAACATTTATTGAGAGTGCGTAGATAAATGAGTTAGCTGATATTTCAGATTTTCCGGAAATTGGAAATAGTTTCTCATGCCAACGGAAATATGATTTTATTTTTGAAGATCTGTATTTTTACAATTACTTGATTTATTGTGATAATTTATAATGTTAGTCATGATTTCTAGAAAAATGAACAGTATAATAAGCTACTATACTCTTCTGATAGTAGGTTTTTTAATGAATTCTTGTGCTACATTGATTCATAAGAAAACTGTTGATTTAAATGTGTATTCTGATACAGATTCGGTTAGAATATGCTTGAATAATGATACGACAAGATGGTACAATACGCCAACATTGATAAATGTTGAGCGTTCTAAAAATGATTTATTGATATTTGCAAAAAAAGATAGTGTCCAAAAAATAATACTTGTAAATAGTAAGTTATCAACTGCTTTTTGGTTAGGTAATATCTTTACTGGTATTGGTGTTTTTGCTTATGCAATTGATTTGACTAATCCTAAACGATTTACATATCCATCCAACATTACGATTAATTTTAATTCTAATAAATTGCCATCAAATAGTTATTTTACTTGGTTGAATCCCGAGAAAGGACTTTTAAGCTTTAAAATCTCAATTCCAGAAGCTAATCATTTTTATATCAATAAGGAAAAAGGATATGGAAACTCATTTGGATTTTTAGGAATAGTCGGGGGCGTGGAATATTACCTCTCAGACAAATATTCATTAAGTACGGATATTGGGGCATTGACAGATTTTACGCTTCCTTTTCCTGCCCCTGTTGATTATTATAGCTCACATGAATCTTCATCTGCGGTTTATGGTAATATTCAATTTGGTAGTGATATAGACCGATTACATTATTCTGCAGGTCTTCAGTATAATAAAACTTTTTTCAGTAAATGGGATACTTTACCTTCGACACCTGAACACTACCGTCGAGATACTTTGAGTATACATAAAGTTCAAAATAACTTAGGATTGGTTTTCTCAACTTATTATCGAATATCTAATGGATTTAATGTAGGTATTTCATATTATCCATCTTTCTTGTCATGGGATAAAAATGGGATTGACACACATTATAAGCATCTGCTTTTTTTTGAATTAATTTTTAAATTTGAAGCATATAGATAAGAAAAATAAAAACGTCAGCCAACAACGCTTATAAGCAATGCGTGGGCAAGTGCAGTTCCCGCAGTTAATGTTTGTAACGGTTAATATAGAGATACTCACGCATTCCACCACTTCGCATTGCTGTAAACGTTATTACTTAAAAGATTAAGGGGCACTTCGACAATTTATGGATTCATTAAATATTTTTTTTGTTTTGTAAGATTTTATTAATTTAATTTTTCATTTATTGAGAGTATGTAAATAAATGAGTTAGACGAAATACTGTGGAAAGTAGGGCTCGTTGTCCTGCCATGCATCTCAATTTATTCTCTATAGCTGGGAGAAAATAAATGTTTGAATTAATGTTTATTATGGCATTTACATTACATAATATAGAAGAAGCTATTTGGTTACCAATGTGGTCAAAGTATGCAAGAAGATATCATCCTCAAGTAGCAAATAATGAATTCCACTTCGCGGTTATGGTTATAACATTATTGGGATACATTTTAACTTTTATTTTTTTAGTCTTTGGAAACTCAAATGATATAATTATGTACTCGTATTTGGGGTTTGTAATGATGATGTGTTTTAATGCAATTTTTCCTCACCTTATTGCAACAATTGTTCTCAAAAAATATGCTCCAGGAACACTTACCGGACTATTATTGAATTTACCGATTGGATTATATTTGATATTTGGAATATATGGGGATCAGCTTGAAGCTTATAAATTGATTATTGGTTTTGTTGTAATAACCATTGCAACATTAACTTCATTGCGACCTCTTTTCAAACTTGGAAAAAGATTTATTGAAGAGTATTAGCTAGAGTTGTTCAAGAAGAGCTTTAGGCAGCGCGTCAGTGCGGCTCTGGCTCGTGTTCATGATGTCCTAAGTCTTACAGAGAATCGCCGACACTTTACTAGATTAGATGTAGTTTTTGTACGTCTGATATTCTATAGACGTTTTGGGTCATGTTGAGTACTTAATATAAGAATATTGAAAAGTAAGATGAATAAATACTATTACGATAAAGAATTTGAACTAAGATATTTCGAAATGAACAAATTTGGAGTTGCATCACCAACTACCATTTTGACTCTATTAGAAGAAACAGCTGCAGACCATTGTTTTTCGATAAACTATAGTTTATATCAACTAAGAGAAAAAAATATTGGATGGGTCTTGATTTCTGGATTTATGCAAATGGAACGATATCCAAAGTATAAAGAAAAAATTACTATAAGAACTTGGCTATCGGAATACACCTCCATTAAAGGTATTAGAGAAAATATCATTTACGATGAGCAAAATAATATTATTGGAAGAGCTAAAGGTTTATGGATCTTCTTCGACATCGATAGAAGAAGACCCACTGAAATATTTAGTGATATAAAAGACAGGTGGTCTCTTTATAATGAAGAAAGTATTGATTGTGATATTTCTAAAAAAATTCCAGTAATAAACAACTATGATTACGAAATAAAATTCAAAGTCAACAGATATGATACAGATATGATTAAGCATGTCAATAACATTAGATATTTACAATGGGTGGTTGAATCCATTCCGGAAGAAATAACCGATAATTATTATTTGTATGCTATAGATGGTAGATTTATTGCAGAAGCACAGTTAGGGCAAACAATCGTTTCATTGGTAAAAAATGATACAAATCAAATAATGGACAAATCATTCCTACACACAATAAAAATTGAAGGAACTGATAAGGCCTGTGCAACAGCAATGACCGTTTGGAGGAAAATATAAACAAAAAAATACACATCGTACAAAAAACATTTAGCAGTCAGTGCATTACCTAACTTTTCAGCCACTATTTAAAGTTGTTCGACAAGTTTTGGGACTGGCACTAAGACAAGCTCCCCTTCGATAAACTCAGGGACCGCACTTCGACTAGTTTTGGGACGGGCACTTCGACTAGTTATGGATTCATTAAATTATTTTTTTTAGTCATAGAATATTTTATTATTTTGATTGTTCATTTATTGAGAGTATGTAGATAAATGAATTAAAGAAAATGGTAAGATTACCAAAAACATATAGAGAACAATGAACATAATTAAAATATTTTTTTTGACATTTTTGCCTTTGGTACTAAACAATAAGGCTTTCGCAGACTTAAAGTATCATCCCATAAAATTTGAACTAAGCACCGATAAAGAAAGCTACTACGAAGGTGAAAAAATCACCTTCAATATTACCATAACAAACACAGACAAAGAAAACTCGCATCCAATTTTGCTGCCTCATACACAAAATATTGGGCAGAAACTTTTTTGCCTTAGCGCGTACGATAAAGCAACAAATACAACACTGCTCAGGTACACCGAAGATCCAATACTTAAAATGATGGTGCATGATACTGGAACTGTTCAGATTAAATATTTGAAACCACTTGAACAAATCATTGTCCCCATTTACTTGAATGATTTTGAAAATTATTATAATTATCATACACAAAATGCTTCTCACCACAGCTTTGGTGTACCGTTATTTGCCGGCATTTATAAAATAAGAATCAACTATAAACCAAACGGTATAGCTTTGGGTGACAGAATTTATAACTACTACAACAATACAGATATCGATCTTCCTAACAATGGGAAATTAGCTATACCTGAAAATGGATTTTTCAGCAACTTCTGCAACTTAAAAATCTTACGAAGTGCCGATACACTTGTAACAATAGAACGACAGAGATATTACATCAAAACCAATGGATATAACTATTTTTACTTTAACAAGTATGTAGATAAAATAAACACCAGCGATGATTGTGTTCACATTACCACTTTACCTTCAGACAGCTGTTCTATCAAGAATGAATATTTCTACAACCAATTCAATGAGCTTTATAATGAATACATTGTGAGATTTGATGATGGAGATATAAGAGAGTACAGAAGGTTCACAAACTGGTGCCCTGAATATTTGTACACCGAGCGGTATGATGAGTTCAAGAAAAGAATAAATTACGAATATCAATTGCCAGACGGTAGATTTTATAGTGCAACCTACAATCAGCCCAGCGGAACCATGCATCAAGAAATCTATTGTTCAGAAGACGGAACACTGTGTAATGTGACAACCTATATTTACAATAAAAAGGGAGAATTTGTTAAGAAGAAACTTGAACAAATAGAACCCTGTTCAGTGGTAATAATTGATGGAAAGAAAAGAAGTACAAAACGTGGTATTAATCTTGAAGGACAATGAAAAGAACCACTGTCTATAACTGCTGCTACCCAAAGGTGTGGTTTCGTGTTCCAAAGAGAGTTTTGTTTATAATCAAACAGTTGTTTTTCAAATCAAGTTTAGTAGTAAAAGTCACGCACTTCGACAAGCTCCCCTTCGACAGGCTCAGGGACCGCACTTCGACAGGAATATGGTGTAGATATTATTAATATTGATATTTCTCAACTGCCAGAAGGCTTGTATTTTATTCAGATTGGGAATTATTCTGAAAAATTTATGGTGATGAGGTAAATTTATACATAGATTCTTTGTGATTGATTATCGTAGAGAGATTATCATACATATTTTTTTGTATTTCGGTTCAACAAATTATTTTTTTTGTTTTATAAAATTTTATTAATTTAATATTGCATTTATTGAGAGTAAGTAGATAATGAGATAATTGTAGGGCTAAAATACTAAAACGATGAAGAATTTAATATACATATTGATCTTTTTGACTTTGATTGGATGTAATAACGAACAAAAGACAACTAATCTTAAAAATAATTTAGATTCTTTGAATACTTTTAATGATACTACAAATTGGGATAGAAAATCAGTTCGATATAGTGACCAACAACTTGAAACATTTTTAGATAGTATTGGGAAATTGCCTTCACAACCTCTTATGGACAAAGTAGCATTTTTTTCTGATTCAATCTTTAAAAATCAACAACAACTTAATATTGTTATACCAGGTTCAAACTTTGAAAAGCTCAAAAAAGCTTGTAAAGAAGAGCGTCTTAATATAAATATTGCAAAAGCTATATTTGGCGATTTTAAAATTGACAGTGCAAATTTAAAAGATGGAATAATTCCGTTGACTTTTGTTTCATTTGATAAAAATAAAAATGACTTCAAAGAATTTGCAATATGTCCAGCTGATGCTAATATTGATAGATATTGTGAAATGTATTTCTTTTCTGGAAATAAGATAATAGCTAAGCATAAAATCTATCATCGATATGGACTTGATTTAAAGCATTACAAAGATATTGATGGTAAAACCATTGTTTATTATAAGGAAAACTATCAAAGTGGTACAGGGATATGTTGGTTTAACTTCTATTTCTACAAATACTACGACAACAAACTTATTCCCATATTGAATGAACTTGAATATGGAAATTTGCAATTTCCTTGGAGTATTCGTGTATTGTGGCTTGAATCAACAATTCAAAAAACAAATCCCTTGACTTTGAAAATGGTTTATTACCAAGCATACTCAGATTCAACAGAAAGTCCAAAATATATCAACGATTCGACTTTTGTTAAATACATTTGGAATGAGAAAACCAAAACATTAGTAGGTAATTACGACAAATCAAGAATAAGTAAAGCTCAAATAATGACTTACTACCTTGAAGACAATGAATTGCTTTTTATCAATTCTTATAATGAATTATTAAAAAATAATTTAAAGGACAAAAGATTTCGGCAATCAACTTTGAACTATTTGAATGAAGTGAAAAATTATTATGACAATAAATACCTGAAATAAAGCATATCAACTAACAGGCCGTATAAAAAATTTGCCTATTCAGTAGGTTGTACAGAGAGTGTAGCCCACTTCAACATTTTTGCTTCAAAAGACAGGCTCCCCTTCGACAAGCTCAGGGACCGTACTTCGATAAACTCAGGGACCAATCTTCGACAATTTTTGGTTTCATTAAATTATTTTTTTTAGTCATAGAATATTTTATTATTTTGATTGATCATTTATTGAGAGTGCGTAGATAAATGAGTTGGCACACATAGTAAAGAGACACGATGTACCTAATAGACAGAGAAAAAAATAGAATTTCAAAACTTGAGAAAAAGTCGTTTACGGAATTAAAATTTCGAGAACGAGATCATCTACAGGAATGGATTGCAAATAATCCTGAATCATTAGGTGAAGAATTATTGATAATTCAAAAAGAGTTTAATGGATTCAATGATACGAATGAACGACTCGATTTATTGGCATTAGACAAACTAGGAAATCTTGTAATCATTGAGAATAAACTTGATGATTCAGGGCGAGATGTAACTTGGCAAGTAATTAAATATGCTTCGTATTGTTCCAGTTTGACAAAACAAGAAATCATCAAAATATATCAGGACTACTTAGGTTCTCATGGAAATGCAGAAGAAAAACTATCTGAATTCTTTGATAATAGAGAAATCTCAGAAATTGGATTAAACCAAGGTATTAATTCCCAAAGACTAATTTTAGTAGCAGCCAATTTCAGAAAGGAAGTAACATCGACAGTTTTGTGGTTAATGAATTTCAAAATAAGACTGCAATGTTTTAAAGTAACTCCATTTGAATTTAACCAACAACTATTTCTAAATGTCGAACAAATCCTACCGACAAAAGACACCGAAGATTTTGCTATAAGTATGGCTTCAAAAGCACAAGAAGAAATTGAAGTTCAAGAAACGTTAAAGAATAGGCATTACATAAGAATTAAATTTTGGGAGCAATTCATTAGTGCAAGCAACGCCAAAAACAATTTATTCGCAAACAATTCTGCATCAAAGGAAAATTGGATTGGTAAGGGAATTGGAATGAGTGGCGTGAATATAAACATTACGGTAAGTAGCAACTATTGCAGAAGTGAGATTATTATTAATCGGGGCAATAAAGAGGAAAACAAAGATTTGTTTGATTTTATCTTCAATATGAAAGATAAAATTGAAAGTGATTTTGGTGGTGAATTGACTTGGGAAAGAATGGATGATAATGTTACTTGCAGAGTTAAGTCTGAACTAAGTGGAGTTAACTATTTCGATGAAACTGATTGGCCTAAAATCAATGAATTCTTAATTGATGCTTCTGTTAGAATGGAGAATGCTTTTAAGGAACCAATTAGAAAACTGAATAATTTTATTAAGAACAAATAATATGAACAATAAAACAAAAGTAGAACAACAGGTGGAAACTCAATTTGTTTTTGGGCTTTTCAAAGGAGTTGTACAACGCTTTGAAGAAAGAATTAGCGTTGATAGCCTTAAAAGTGTATTTTTTTACATCAGAATTAAGAGACGAATTATTAAATAGCTTTTACCAATGTTGTCGCTATATGTAAGGACATTCACACAGTGATAAATATGCGTATAAGAAAACTAAATTAAAAATATAGGAAAAATAATGAGAAAATTAAAATTGCAAGTTCAAATAACAGTTGACGGTTTCATTTCTGGAAAAAACGGTGAAATGGACTGGATAAGTTACCCATGGACGGACGACATTTCTGAGTATGTAAAAGAAATTACTGCTACCGTTGATACAATTATTTTAGGAAGAAAATTGGCAGAAGGATTCATTCCTCATTGGGACAATGTAGCAAAAAATCCAAATGACCCTGATTTTCATAGTGGAGTAAAATTTTCAACAACTCCAAAAATTGTTTTTACCAAGACATTGGAAAAATCAATTTGGGACAATACAGAAATCGTTAAAGGCGAGCTAGTTGAAGAAATTAATAGATTAAAAAAACTAAATGGTCAAGACATTATTGCTTATGGAGGAGGAACCTTCGTTTCTTCTTTAATTAATGCCGGACTTATTGATGAGTTTCATTTATTTATTAATCCAAACGCAATAGGAAACGGTATGACAATTTT
>JAUQWR010000007.1 GCA_030835065.1 Candidatus Kapaibacterium sp. | reverse complement strand
GCTGAGTTATCGCATGCCTGGTTCGATTATCCTTCAAAAAAAATGAAAATGATTGGTATTACCGGCACTAATGGTAAGACTACTATTACTTTTCTACTAAAAGATATACTTGAGAAAGCAGGCTTAAAAACTGCAATAATCGGAACAACAGGAATTTATTTCGGAAATGAGAAAATTCCTGCAACACATACTACTCCCGAGTCTTTAGAGCTTTCCGGCATATTGAATACATTAGTCGAAAAAGGTGTGGAATATACTATAATGGAAGTATCTTCTCATGCATTGATGCAATATAGAGCGTTTGGAATTGATTTCCTATTTAGTGGATTTACTAATCTTACACACGATCATCTTGATTATCATAAAAATATGGGGCATTATGCATCTGCCAAAAAGATACTATTCGACTCATTGAGCCCAGAAGGCTATGCAGTATATAATGCCGACGATCCTTATTCTAAATTTATATTATCTACATGCAGAGCCGAAAAAATTGAAGGAATATCAAGAAATGACTCTGAATGGATAATTAAGGATGAAATATTAGATTTAGATAGTAACAAATTTAGCCTCATAAAGAAAAATGAATTTGAGATGAGCATCAAAACTCCACTAATCGGTAGATTCAATAATGATAATTTGACTGTTGCAATAGCAATAGCAAATGCATTAGGAATTGATATTAATACCATAAATGAGGCAGTGAGTAGTGCAATTGGAGCTCCCGGCAGAATGCAGAGAATTTTGCTAAACAATGGTGCTGTTGGTATTGTAGATTATGCTCATACACCTGATGCACTCCAAAAAGCAATTCTATCATGCAAAGATGTGATAGAAAGTGCTGAAGTGGAAAGTGCTAAACTAATTTGTGTATTTGGCTGTGGTGGCAATCGCGATACTGCAAAACGTCCGGAAATGGGCAAGATTGCCGGCGAATTTGCTGATTTCACAATAATTACAGATGATAATCCCAGATTGGAGAATTCTTCGGATATATTAGCTATGATTGAATCAGGAATTGATCATGAATTTGCTCATAAATACCAAATTATCGCTGATAGAGCTAAAGCTATTGAAAAAGCTTTTGAAATGAGTAATAAAAATGATATTATTCTTGTTGCTGGCAAAGGTCATGAAAACTATCAGATTATTGGTAAAGAAAAAATTCATTTCGATGATGCAGAAGAATTATTCAAATACAGTTAAAAATGTATTGAAAAAATTTAAATTTATAAGTATTTTAGATTGAAATAATTAATAATAAAGAGAATTTAGTATATGCTTTATTATCTGGCAATGTGGCTCCAGCAAGCATTTGATCCTCCTGGAATGGGAATGTTTCAGTATATTACAGTAAGAGCAGCGGCTGCGGCTATATCTGCACTGCTGATTAGTTTTATTTTTGGTCCTAAGATTATCCGCAAACTGAGAAATAATCAAATTGGCGAACAAGCTAAACGTGAATTGGCTGCAGTAGGCAATCACTCTCTAAAAGCTGGTACTCCAACTATGGGCGGACTTATCGTCTTGTCTGCTTTGCTGATCCCTACAATTCTTTGGGCAGATATGAAAAATATGTTTGTCATTTTGATTGTGCTCACAACAGCTTGGCTTGGTGGAGTCGGATTTTTGGATGATTATCTTAAAGTTATAAAAAAATTACCCAAGGGATTGATTGGTCGATATAAAATTGTAGGTCAGGTGGCAATTGGTTTGATTGTGGGCTCTGTTATATTTTTCTTTCCCGAAGCTTTTTCAAAATCTTTCGATAATTTCAATACACTGACTACTCTCCCTTTTGCTAAGAATTTAAATTTTGACTTTGGTCTGCTTTATATACCGGTTATGGTGTTTATTCTTACAGCTACTTCAAATGCTGTAAATCTTACCGACGGGCTTGATGGTCTGGCTATTGGAACAGTAGGTATTGTTATGCTTGCTTTGGCAGTTATAGCATACGTTAGTGGAAATGCAACATTTTCAGAATATTTGAATATTATGTATTTGCCGGGTTCTGGCGAACTTAC
>JAUQWR010000602.1 GCA_030835065.1 Candidatus Kapaibacterium sp. | reverse complement strand
CGAGTCAATCTAAATTATTAATCAATAATAAGTCATTTGCTGAATTGCCACAAGTTTCCAATATGGTGGTCGAAGTATATTGTCATCAAAATGCTAAAATAGAATTTAGCCAATTACATTTGGATGATTCAGAGCTCTATCAGTTCACTACATTCAAGGCAATTCAAGAAAAAGATTCAGTTTTGAATCATATTTCTTTCTATTTGGATGGCAAATTTGTTAGAAACAATACAAATGTATCAATACAAGGACAAAATGCAGAGAATCATTTATATGGATATTATTATGCTTCTGCTAATAATTTTATAGATAATCATACATTCGTAGATCATGCGGTAGCAAATTCCAATAGCAATGAAGTATATAAAGGAATAATAACTGATAATGCAACAGCGGTATTTAATGGTAAAATTCTCGTAAGAAGAGATGCACAAAAGACTAATGCATATCAATCTAATAAAAATATTCTAATGACTGATAATGCAACTATTAATACTAAGCCCGAGTTAGAAATATATGCCGATGACGTAAAATGTTCGCATGGTGCCACATCGGGATCTATCGATGAAGATGCATTATTCTACCTGAGAGCAAGAGGAATTTCGGAAGATACTGCTAAATCATTATTATTACTTGCTTTTGGCGAAGATATTACTAATAAAGTAAGTATCCCTGAAGTACAAGAATATTTATTAACTGCTATCCATAACAGATTGAATTTATAATATATTAGGGACGAGCAAATTGGAACCTGTAAATCAAATTTTCGATATAAATAAAATTAGAGCAGACTTCCCTACTCTAAAAGTACTTGTGCGAAACAAACCATTAGTATATTTGGATAATGCTGCCACTACTCAGAAACCTCAATCTGTAATTGATAGCATTATCGATTATTATACCAATTACAATAGTAACATACATCGTGGAGTGCATTTATTAAGTCAGAAAGCCACTGATGAATATGAAAAATCAAGAAAAAAAATACAAAAATTTATTAATGCCAAATACATTGAAGAAATAATTTTTACACGTGGTACTACTGAATCTATTAATTTAGTAGCACATTCTTATGGCAGACTTGTTTTGAATGAAGGCGACGAAGTGCTTATAAGCGGTATGGAACATCATTCAAATATAGTGCCCTGGCAGTTAGTTTGTGCTGAAAAGAAAGCTTTACTTAAAGTAATTCCTCTTAATGATGATGGCGAAATAATATTTGAAGAGTTCGAAAAGTTGATATCCGAAAAAACTAAGATTATTTCTATTGTCCATATTTCAAATTCATTAGGTACAATCAATCCAATTGAAGATGTAATTAAACTAGCTCATAAACATGGAATTCCTGTTTTAATAGACGCAGCACAATCAGTTCAACATTTGAAAATAGATGTAAAGACACTCAATTGCGATTTTCTAGCTTTTTCAGGACATAAGTTATATGGTCCTACAGGAATTGGAGCATTATACGTCAAAAAATCAATTTTAGAAAAAATGCAGCCATATCAAGGTGGTGGCGATATGATTCGTTCTGTAAGCTTCGAAAAGACTTTATATAATGATTTACCATATAAATTTGAAGCTGGCACCCCCAATATTGAAGCTGCTATTGGGCTAGGATATGCAATAGATTATATAAGTTCCATTGGATTAGATAATATATATAAATATGAAAACGAGTTATTGGAATATGGTAAAGGCATTTTGTCTGAAATTAAAGAATTAAGATACATCGGAAATGCTAAGAAAAAATCATCGGTATTATCGTTTGATATCAATGGAATACA
>JAUQWR010000601.1 GCA_030835065.1 Candidatus Kapaibacterium sp. | reverse complement strand
ATCAAATACTTGGCAAATTATAGGAAAAATGCTTAAACCAAGATTACAAGTTGCTGCCGATTTTATCAATGATGAAGAGATTCTGATTGTTGGAGGAAGAAAAGATGCTTATAGCGATGGAATGGTTGATGGAGAAATATTTAATATTAAAACTGGAAAAAGTAGAGCGATAGCAAATTTCCATCAGGTTTCTACTTGTGGTTCTGTGCATAAATTAAAAAATGGTAAAATGGTACATTTTGGATATAGACATGGAGGAACAAATTCATATAGGGATAATGTTGTATACTGTTATGATTTAAATAATAATTTATGGTCAAGTTATTCAAATTTATTAGATAAAGTACAAAATCCAACTGTTACTAGAGACTTTAATAATAATTTAATTGTTTCAAATGGTAGTATTGAAGATTACGGTCCTCTAAATAATTCTAATTATATTTATCAGGAAAATGATGGTGAATTTAACAATATCGGTCAAACAAAGATTTCACGTATTTGGCATGGCCAAGCATTTTGGAATATGGATTCATTGATGATCATTGGAGGATTTAATGAAAAAGTTCAAGATGAAGCTAGTACAGAAGTTCTTAATTTAAAGACTGGGGAGATTAGATTTGGCCCTTCTTTAAATACACCGAGATCAGTTCCAATAATTGTTCCTATCTATTTTAAAACAGGTAAAGTAAAAATTTTCGCAATTGGTGGCTGCAATAATGTTTATACAAAATCTTTGAAAACGATTGAAGTTTTAGATGAATTTGAAGCTACAAATACAGTTGTAAAAAATCTAAATACTGGTTGTGATGAAATCGAGTTAGAAATTAGTTCAACAAATACAATTTCAAAAGTTGATATGGTTGTAGGATCATCTAATGTAAAATTTGATATTTTTAATTTGCCAAGTAAATTAGCAAATATTAAAATAAAATTAGTCAATCCACTACTAAATGGATTTTATAAGTTTATTGTGGTCAATGAAGATGGCTCGAGCAAAATATTTAGTGATTCAATTTATTCAAAACTAAATGGACTAAAAACAAGTTCTGTAATTAATGATTATGGTATATTAAACTTTAAAATAATTTCTGTAGGTGATTCAGGTTGTTATACTCTGAAAATAATAAATACAAAGAGTTATCCTATTAAAGTGTCAACATTAAAATTTAAAAATGGAAGTTCATATATAGTTAAAGGTTTGAAATTGCCATTTACTATCCAATCAAATCAATTTGAGGATATTACATTATGTTTTGTACCTGATAAAGAAGGTGAACTTAATGACTCATTATTTTTCGAAGATGAATGTACAAAATATTTAATTCCAGTAACAGGTTTAGGAAAAAAGAATGATATCAATATTTCAACTGTTTTAAATGATTGCGAAAAGATAAGGTTAAAGCTAAGTTCAGAATCAGACATAGAAAAAGTCTCATTAAACAGCGAAAGTAAAAATGTAAAAATGACTTTAGAGACGGCTCTTCCTAATAAAGATGTATTTGTAATTATTGAACTATTAGATTCAAGTATCGATGGAATTTATTCTATTGATGTATTGAATAGTTCGAAAAAAACAATTAACTTTAAAGCTAAAGTATTTTCAAAAAGAAACAATATTAGTACAAGTTCTTCTATCCAGAGCAATGGAGAATTTGATTTTAAAACTGTAGCAGTTAATGATTCTAATTGTTATACAATCAAAATTACTAATAAACGCGAATTTATTTTAACAGTAAATAATTTTAATTTTTTAAAAGGTCAAAACTTTAAATTGAAGAATTTGGCTTTACCGTTTAAAATTAATCCAAAAGAATCTATAGATGTAACCTTGTGTTTCTTACCAAATCAAGAAGGTGTTTTTACCGACTCTCTATATTTATTTGATGATTGTGATAAGTATGGGTTTGCTTTGCGCGGGTTAGGATCGAAAAATGGAATTAGTATTAATGAAGTTTCAAATAATTGTGAAAAAGTTAAAATTAAGTTGTCTTCACAATCAAAAATATTATCTGTAAACCTTAATAAAGAAAGTAATAATGTGAAAATGGTTATCGAATCATCATTACCAAATAATGAGGTTTATGTTACTTTAGAATTAATTGATAACAACTTTGATGGAACTTATTCAATTGATGTTTTGAACTCATCGAATACTTCTCAAAACTACAAAAATATACTACGTGCAAGTGGTGAATTTTTGAAATTATTGACAGTATTAGACTCCAATAGGTATTTGAATTTCGATTCAATTCATATTACAAATTCAAAGACTATGAAATTGAAACTTCAAAATCAATCTTCTAGAGATTTTGTTTTAGATTCGATATATGTTTTTCAGAAAATTCATTTTTCTATCCCAATGAATCAAATTCCTACAACATTAAAGCCTGGAGATATTATCGAGATTGATGTTGTATGTATGCCTAATAGTATGACAAATGTATTAGATTCATTATTAATCAAAAACGGATGTTCTGAAATATTTATTCGACTAAAAGGATTGGGGATAGAAAATGAGTATAGTGGAGAATCCAAGTGCGGTCAGATAGTGAAAGGAAGCACAAAAAGTTACGTTTCTGAAATACAGTATCCTTATCCAAATCCCAGCACTGGAAAGGTTACACTTATATATTATACACCACAATATAATAATACTATCCAAATTAGAGATGTATTAGGTAATAATATAGATGAAATAAATTATTACATTGAAAGTATTAAAGATGGTGAGCAATATCGAAATATTCTGAATTTAGATGTTACTAAGCTTGAGAATGGAGTTTACTATTTAATTGCAGATAAGCAATATCAAATAATACTCAATAAATAGAATTAAGCCCGAGATAATCGGGCTTTCTTTTTATTAGCAATTTATTAATTTAATTATTCCACAATTTCTGCTATTTTTGAACTTGTGGTTTTTGAATTTTTTCGAATAGGTTTTTGATGAAAAGATTTGCTGTTATTATGGCTGGCGGGCTTGGTTCGCGCTTCTGGCCCAAAAGTACTGAAAAAAGTCCTAAAAATTTTATTCATCTTACCGGCGACGGTACTATGATTCAAAATACTTTCGAACGTACTAAAAAATTATTCCCTATCGAGGATATTTATTTTGTCGTCAACGATGCTTATGCAAATCTTTTGAAAGAACAAATACCTGAAATTCCTGTTAATAATATACTTGTCGAACCTTTTGGCAGATCCACTGCTCCCGCTCTCGGGCTTGTTTATTCTGCTCTATCATCTAAGTATAGCCAAGATACTATTATGGTGGCTTTCCCTTCAGATCAGGTGATTCATAATTTCGGCGAATTTTCTAATAGTATTGATCTTGCGTGCGAAACTGCAGCAATCACTAAAGGCTTTGTTACTATTGGTATCACTCCGACCCGCCCCGAAACTCAGTTCGGGTATATTCAGGTGGATGAAGACAGACAAGAATTGGCTCGCTTGTATGATGATGGAGTACGCCATTGTAAGACTTTTGCAGAAAAACCCGATGCTGCTACTGCTTCGCGCTTTATTGAGTCCGGCGACTTTGTTTGGAATAGCGGTATTTTTATTCTTAGTATGGATTCTTTCCGTCAAGCTTTCGAAAAATATCTACCTTTCTATTTCGAACAGTTTATGAATCTTCGAAATTTCGTGAGCCAAGAAAAATTTAATGAAGAGCTCGAAAGAATTTATAAAATGCTCAATCCGATTTCTATTGATTATGGAATTTTGGAAAAAGCGGACAACGTCTACGTAGTCCAAGCTTCGTTTTCCTGGACTGATTTGGGTACTTGGGACGAACTCTACCGCATTTCTCTAAAAGATGCAAAAGATAATGTAATCCATGGTGATATATTGTCTATGAATACCAGCGGCAGCTTGGTTATTTCAGGTGGTAGAATGATTAGTATTATCGGTATGAATGACGTTGTGGTGGTAGATTCTGACGATTCGCTGCTTATTTGCAAAAGAGGACAAACAGATAAAGTACAAGACTTAGTAGATCTAATGCGTAAAAAGCAAATCAAAGTGTACTAATTATTTTTGCATGCCATTCTCAAAATATTATTTTTTTTAAATATTTTTATTTGTAATTTTAAATACTTTGTAAAATTACTTGATAATGAAATATAATGAAAAATATTATTTTATTAGTGCTTATAACAATATTTGCAGTCAATTTTGTTGAAGCTCAGCCAATTAAAATTAAAAAACCTAAAAAAGAAGCCGGATTTAAACATTTCGAATTTGGCTTATCTTTTTACAATAGAGCTTCTACAGGATTTTACGACGAAGATTCTGATTTTCAGACAAAATTGAACGGACCCGGCAAAGATTCTGTGTGGGATAATGTAAATCAAAAAATTTATTTCGATTCAATATATACTTCCGACTATAATCAATATACTTTTGTCCCTTACTTTACATATCATTGGAATTCTCAAGTATTATCAAAACTTTCAATGTCTTATTCGATGTATTCGCTCAAAGAAACTTATCTTCTCGATAAATATAGTCTGCGTAGAGATAGATTTAAAAAAAGTCTGAACAGATTGGATTATATTAGTTTATATAACGAATACCATGTTTTGGATGATTTGATATATTTAGATGTGTTTGCTGATATCATGACTCCTTTATCATCTGAAAAAGGACAGTTGGGAGTTAGCGATAGTTCTAATGCCAAAGAAATATTAAGTGATGGTGCATTTGCATTTAATATAGGCACCAGAATTGGTGTTGGTACAAATGGATTCAAAATTTCATTTGCCCCTTCATATACCAAAATGAGTGAAGATTTTTCGGATAAATTTAATTTAGACTCAAGAATTGATATTAGCTCAGTGCCAGGCACTAGGCTTTCATTGCTTTTCAATTATATTAAATCTTTAGGCGATTCGGATTCATTGAAGAATTTTACGCCACATAGAGAAGTACTCCAGGAAGATGGGTTTGATATTGGAGCTGAATTTATGATGGAGTTGTCGGATGAAATTCGAGCAGCAATAAGTTATAAAGGAAGAGTATTCGGAAAGAATACATGGAATTATAACGGAGTCAATTTTACATTGTCTTATTTAATGGAATAGAAGGTGCTAAATGTATTGGATAGCAAACAATACATAAGATCAAAAAGCGATTATAAACTATATCGAATGTATCGCAATATGCTAATTTATGAGCATTTTAGTAATCGAAATCTTAGAATTGCCGATTTGCTTTTTGATGAATTGACTGAAAGAAATCCAAATATAATAGAAATTGCGATCAAAGATGCAAATACAATTATAGAAAGTGCCGAAACGGAGAAATATACTATGAAAGTAGTAGATATCAAGCGTTTAGATTATATGAGCCAATCAGAGTTAAGTCTGATATTTCAATCAATTGGTGCGGCTAAATCTAATTATAGTTTTGAAGCAGGATTTGCAAAAGATGTAAGTTTAGTCGATATATTAGGATTGGATATAAAGAATTTAGTTGTTTGCAGCGTTAGCGGCGACTCAATGATTGATGCCCAGATTAATGAAGGTGACTTATTGATTGTTGATACGGCGATGAAACCAGAAAACGATCATATTGTGATTGCAAATGTAGATGGGGAGCTATTTGTTAAAAAGTATTGTAAGAAAAACGGCAAAATTAAACTTATAAGCGAAAACCCAAAGTACGCTCCTATTGAGGTATCTGAGTATTCATACTTCGAGATATACGGCGTTGTGAGGGATATAATAAAAACTGTGATAAAATAAAATTAAGATAAAAGACTCTTTATTTTTTTGAATTGTTCATTTTCACGAATTAATTAGGAGAAAGTATGAAAAATCGTACTATTTTAGCGTTATTAGCAGCATTGATTTTGATGTCATCAAGTGCATTAGCCCAGAAATATACAAGCAATATTTCTGTCGATCCCTTAGATTTCCTTATTGGAAAAAAAATTAACTTAACATACGAACACAGATTATCAGCAGAAAATTCATTTACAATATTTGGTTCGTATATCAAATGGAGCGACAGTTGGTCGGCTACAGGTATTGGTGGATCATACCGCTGGTATCTTGATGCATTTAAAGAAGGCAAAACTGCATTAAATGGATTGAGTGTAGGTCCATTGGCAGCTGTTACATTCTGGACATGGGATGGTGGCGGAGTATTAAGCTATGATGGCGGTACTACATTTATGGTCGGTGGCGAAGCTGCATACA